>NZ_JAJNHH010000007.1:0-146764 GCF_022386955.1 Mammaliicoccus sp. A-M4 | reverse complement strand
AGCTATAGCCTTGTTCATATAAATCAAAAGCTTCTAATAAAGTATTGATATCTATTTTAATATTTCTAGTCATAATAAAACTCCCTGCTAAATTTTCACTATTTAAGTGTTTACTTAACAGGGAGCATATCAAGATACTTAAAGGGAAGGCTTTATAATATTTAATTTAATGCACATGTTCAGTTGTATCCATACAACATAATAATGAATCGTCATGTTGATGATTTGGTGTTTCTAACTGTATTGTCGCATGATGAATAGATTTATGACTTAATTTGTGATTGATTTCTTCTATTATATTGTCACATTCTGAGACAGTTTTTTGACTATCTACAACAGCATGACAACTTAAAGCTGTTAAGTCACTTGTTATTGACCAGATGTGTAAATCATGTATATCTATAATGTCAGGATGTGATTTAATAGTTTCGGTTATTTCGTTAACATCGATGTTTGGAGGCGTGCCTTCCATTAACACGTTGAGTGCTGATTTTGTAACCCCATAGCCACTCTTAATAATAAGAAGTGCCACAATAACACTTGCGATTGGATCGGCTAATCTCCAACCAAATATAATCATAATTAAAGCTGCTGCAATTGCACCGACAGACCCTAATAAATCACCGAGTACATGTATAAAAGCGCCTCTCATATTTAAATTATCTTTCGTGTCAGAGCCTTTAAACATTAACCAAGCTATGAATAAGTTCACTATTAAACCTATTGTACTGATTATAAGCATCCCAGTTGATGCCACTTCAGGAGGATTGAAAAATCTTTCAAAAGCTTCGTAAAAAATATATAAACTAATGGCGATTAAAAGTACACCATTAATTAATGCAGCTAGTATTTCAAACCTGCGATACCCGTAAGTTTTCTTATGATTTGCAACGCGTTCGCCAAATTTAAACGCCATAAGTGCTATAAATAGTGAAATAGCATCACTTAACATATGACCAGCATCTGATAACAGAGCTAAACTATTTGTAATATAACCACCAATTACCTCTACTATCATAAATAAACCAATAATAATAAACGAAATGAGCAATATTTTTTTGTTATTAGTATGCACATGGTTATGTGCATGATCGTGGTGATGATCGTGTGACATAAATTTTACCCCCAAATATATTTAATGTTTAGCATGCTCTATAGCTTGCTTTAGCAGTAAAATCACATGGTCATCATCTATAGAATAATAAATACTTTTTCCTTCGCGATCGAATTTAACCAGTCTTAAATTTTTTAAAAATCTAAGTTGGTGAGAAACAGAAGACTGACTTAAAGAAAGTGTTTCTGCTATACAGCCTACAGAATGACGACCAGTACATAGTAAATGCAATATTTTTACGCGAGTTGGATCGCTCAATGCTTTGAATGTTTGAGAAACTAATAATAATGTTTCTTCATCTAATAAATTAGATTGTGTCATAGTGTACTCCTTTTCATATGAATATGTGTTCATATATAAATATATAACATAAAACATTAAAAGTCAAAGCGTATAAAATTGACAAAGTATACTTTATTATGAGAAGTTTTAAATATTATAAATTGAGGAGGTACACATGGTTAACATACACGGTTTAACTGTTGACGATGAGTCGAGATGTACACATTACCATACGCCACTTGATATCATAGCAATAAAATTTAAATGCTGTAATAAGTTTTATTCATGTTATAAATGTCATAATGAAAATGAAAATCATGAAATAATAAGATGGGAAAAAGATGAATTTGATGAACAAGCAATTTTATGCGGTGTCTGTAATCAAACAATGTCCATTAATGATTATATGTTAAGTGAGGTATGTCCGCACTGTTCTGCAAGATTTAATCATAGATGCAAATATCACCATCATATTTATTTTAAAATTTAAAATATACCAGTTTTTGAAAGTATTTATAATAAAAACGTGTTATAATATTTTTAACCATAAAATTGAGAGTTAACTTCGATAGATGTTGCATAGAGAGAAGGAGGACATTGAATGAAAGATTTGATTAAAGGTCATATATTAAGTGGCGAATTTGATACTGCATATAGATTGATGTCCGAAGTGGATTTCTTAGAATTTGAAGAACACTTTATTTCAGCAGCTCATGAAGATGAAAGTACAATGTTTTATACTTTTATACTCGATTGCATAAAAAGAGAAGAAACGAATGAATTACACGATTTAGCATTTCTTCTACATGTATATCCATATAGTGATCATGAAGGTGCTTTCCATACAGCTTATTATCACGCAGAGCGTTCTATGATTCTTACAGAACATAAGGAAGTGAAGAGTTTGTTACAGATGCTTTTATTACACGCTATTCCTGAGCCTTTGCTGACTGATAAACAAGCTTTTGACTTAAGTAAACAAATTTTAAAATTAGATCCAGAAAATAAAGTAGCAAGAAACATAATGAAAGAAACTGCTAAGCGTATGGATCAAGTTGTAGTTGATTTTTCTCAACTGTCTAAATTCAATAACGCTTAAACCTAGTCAATTGACTAGGTTTATTTTTTATGGCATCATAGGAAAGTTAAAAAAATAAAAATTAGGAGAAAGACATGGATAATAAATTTAAGAGAAGAATCATAATGATAGTGTTTCTAGTGGGAACATTTTTTATGATTTTAAATGAAACACTTTTGAATATAGCATTAAAAGAGCTAATGTCTGTATTTAATGTAGATGCACCAACTGTGCAATGGATGGCAACTGGTTTCATGTTGGTAATGGGTGTGTTAACGCCGTTATCAGCAATCGTTAACCAGTGGTTCCCCACAAGAAAACTATTTTTAGGGTTAGTTGTTATATTCTCAATTGGAACATTAATTGCGGGATTGGCATTGAATTTTCCAATGTTATTAGTCGGAAGAATGGTTCAAGCTGCAGGTACGGGACTTATGATACCTACTGTTATGAACGCCATGCTGATGCTTTATAAAGAAAGTGAACGCGGGAAGATTATGGGTCAATTTGGTTTAGTTATAATGTTTGCTCCAGCATTAGGACCAACGTTATCGGGAGTTATCGTTGATTACCTAGGTTGGAGATGGTTATTTTTAATTGTTCTTCCATTTATGTTATTTACATTTATATTTGCTTATAAATATTTACAAAATGTAGGAGAGGTTACAAAACCAAAAGTCGATATTGCATCAATTGTAATGTCTACAGTAGGTATTGCTGGTATCATATACAGCGTTTCATCAGTTAGTTCAATTGAAGGTGGTTTTACAAATCCAGCCATCTACATTACATTGATCGTGGGCGCAATTTCAATCGTTTTATTTGTTTTAAGACAATTTAAACTTGAAGAGCCAGTATTGGATTTAAGAGTATTTAAATATCATAATTATACTAAAGGTGTTATCATATTCGTTGCTGTTATTATGACGATGTTTGCTTCGGAAATTGTAATGCCTATGTATCTACAAGGTCCGATGGGCTTTAGTGCAAAAGTAGCTGGTCTCATTCTATTACCTGGTGCATTATTAAATGGTTTCCTTTCACCATTTATGGGAGCTATTTTTGATAAAGTTGGGCCAAGAAAACTAGTTGTACCGGGATTACTTTTATTATTAGGTGTGTCTATTTTTTACGCAAACATTCATCCAGGTATATCGGTATGGGTATTTGTACTTGTTTATATTATATTGATGGTCAGTATATCAGCTGTACTTATGCCTGCTAATACTAATGCTTTAAATGCGTTACCTAAAGAAATGTATCCACACGGAACAGCTGTATCTAATATGCTTCAACCAATAGGTGGAGCATTAGGTATTGCAGTATTTGTGAGTATTATGAACGGTGGACAAACTGCAGCTTTAGAAGGCATTAAAAATCCTACAACAGAAGATGTAAACCAAGCGATGACTATTGGATTACATCAGTCTTATTGGTTCGCTATTGTATTATTAGCTTTAGTTGTAATTGTTGGTTTCACAGTTACGAGAGCTAACTATAGCAAAACTTTAGAAAGTAAAAGTGAACAATAAATGTAAAAATATAAAACCTCTTACTTAAGTAAGAGGTTTTCTTAATCTTAATGAATATTTTTAAAAACAGTGGGTATAAGATTATATGTTGATTCAATTAAATGAGGAGGAACATTTGTGTCAAATGTAAAAGAAGCAACTAAAATTGGTTTTGCCTATGTCGGAGTCGTGGTAGGTGCAGGATTTTCTACTGGTCAAGAAGTGATGAAATTCTTCACTCATTATGGCTTATATGGATACATAGGCGTTATTATTTCAGGGATTATGTTGGCCTTCTTTGGTAGACAAGTCGCGAAAATTGGTACGGCGTTAGATGCTGATGACCATAGCTCAACTATTAATTATTTATTCGGAAAATTCGGTGTCGTGATTGATTATGTATTAATCTTTTTCTTATTTGGTATATCCGTCACGATGATTGCTGGCGCAGGCTCTGCATTTGAAGAAAGTTTCAGTGTCCCAACTTGGTTGGGGGCGTTAATAATGTGTATTGTTATATATATAACATTATTATTAGATTTTGATAAAATAGTTAAAGCTTTGGGTGTCGTAACACCATTCTTAATCATTGTCATTCTAATTATTGCAGGCTATTTCTTTGTGAATGGTCATGTAAGCATTAGTGATATAAATTCAACTGTAAAACAACCAAGTTTATTATGGGGGATTTTACAAGGATTTATTTACGGTGGTTTAGCATTTTCAGTAGGATTTAGTACTTTAGTCGCTATAGGTGGCGATGCTGATAAACGACATATTTCAGGTTTAGGTGGAATTATCGGCGGTGTTATTTATTTAGTATTATTAGGTTTAATCAATTCAGGTTTACTATCAGAATACCCAAACATCATCGGAGTAGAAATACCAACTTTAGCCTTAGCTAGAACGATTTCTCCAATAGTTGGTTTAGCATTATCGATTATCATGTTAATGGTAATGTATAACACAATATTAGGGCTAATGTATTCATTTACTGCTAGATTTACAGTGCCTTTTTCTAAACAATATATTGTATTACTTACTATAGCAATGGTAGCAGCTTATGGACTTAGTTTTGTTGGGTTCTCATCACTTATCGATAAATTATATCCAGCTATGGGTGTTATAGGTTTAGTTATCTGTGCGGCTATATTATTTAAGTATATTTTAAGGAAAAAAGACAACAAAAAACATATCGCATAAAATTATTGTATATGTTAAACTATCTTCTTACATGAGGAAGTGAACATATGAAAAGAAAGAAACGACGATTGTTTATTTTAATAGTGGCGATCATCGTTGTTATAAGCGGTTTCTATATCTATAACAAATATCAAGAACATAAACAACGTGAAATGCAGTTGCAAGCTCAAAAGGCAAACCAGTTGCTACTTAATAACAAAAAAGTTCAACTTTCACGCGATGTGGCATATGGGCACGAAGCTCCAAATAGCCAAATGGATATAATAACACCATCCAATATTAAAAAAGGTGAAAAATTACCTGTTATTTTTTGGACGCATGGGGGCGGATTTATAGCTGGCGATAAAAGGCATAAAAATCCTTACTTAGCGCAAATTGCAGAGCAAGGATATATTATTGTGAATGTTAATTACGCGTTAGCACCAGCTTCTAGATACCCAACGCCTATACAACAATTAGATCAAGCTACAAAATATACACTCAAAAATAGAAACAAATTTAACATTGATCATAGACAAATCGTATATGGTGGAGACTCAGCCGGTGCACAGATTGCAAGTCAATATGTTGCACTACAAACAAATCCAAAATTACGACAACAAATGGAAATGAAACCAACAGTTAAACGTAAATACCTTAAAGGTGTTATATTATTCGGTGGTTTATATAATATGCAAACTGTTAGAAGTACGGAATTTCCTAGAATTGATTTATTTATGACAAGTTACACAGGCTCTGAAGAATGGGAAAGAAACTTTTCTCAAATTAATCAATTATCTACAGTTGAACAGATTACAGATAATTATCCTCCTACATTTTTAACAGTAGGGGATGCAGATCCATTTGACCCACAAAATAGAGAATTTAACGATGTACTAAAAAAATATAATGTTCAAACAACAACAACATTCTTTGATGGTACACACGGATTACGTCACCAATATCAATTTCATATGAACTTAAAAGAAGCTAAGAAAAATTATAATAATGTAATGATGTTCTTAGGTGCGAACACTAATAAGTCACCATATGAAAATAATACAAAGCGTGAATCTGAAACTGTAGTAAAAAAAGATAAATAAAAACTAACAGGCTAAGACAATTATTTGTCTTAGCCTGTTAGTTTTATATAGGTGGATGATTTTATAAAAGTTTAGCCATTACAAATTCATCATAATATTTTTCATTAAAATACAAAGTATCTTTTTTTCTACCTTCATTTTTAAAACCAAACTTCTCATATAAGCGGTAGGCGGGTTCATTTTCTGTAACAACTGTTAGCTCTAATCGATGGAGCTGTCTTTCTATCGCCCAAGACTCAGATTTTTGTAGTAATTTATAGCCGATTCCTTTATTTCTAAATGTTGGTAATAGACCCATTGCTAATTTTGCAGAATGTTGGTTTCTATGTGTACGACCGCCTTGAATAGTAACATAACCGATTAAGACATCATTTAGTTCAGCAACGATTATAGTAGAATTACTTGTAGTAATCATCTCTTCTAAAAATAATGTTTGGTTTTGTATAGAAATTTGATGTTCACCAGGATTGAACAAAAGATATTCTGACTGGTTAATAACGCTATCTAATAATTTGTTGAAATTTTCAACGTCATTTATTCTAATTTCTCGAATGATTTCCTCCATAAAATATCTCCTATTTCTATTTATTATTTATAATCAGTGTTATATTTAGGGTAATTAAAGTTTAAAGTTATAATCAGTATAACATATGTGTAAAGACCGTTAATAAAGGAGTGTTTCAACATGAAACCGAATGTATTAATCTCTGGTGGTTCAGGATATATAGGTAAACATTTAATTCATACTTTAAAAGATATAGGCAATTTATATGCTATTACAAAATATGAAGAAGATATGACTGAAGAAGATGTGTTATGGAGAAAATGCGATATTTTTGTTTTGAAAGATATGATAGAAGCATTAAAAGATATAGATATTGCAATATATTATTTAGATCCAAATAAAAAATCTGCAAAATTAACTCAAAGTAATGCAAGAAATTTAAACATTATAGCTAGCGATAATATGGCAAGAGCATGTAAAGCAAATAATGTTAAACAAATCATATATATTACAGGCTCTCCTTTTGATCAAGAAACAATTCAAACTTTAAAATCATACGGTACAGAAGTTATCGAAACAGAACAATCTATTAAACGACCTGCTGTTTCTATTGAATTGCAAAGGTCGAAATATGATGATGTTAGAAGTGTACATCGTATGCCATTACCGTATTCATGGAATTTAGAACAAGGTATGGAATACTATTTTGAATGGTTAGAAGAAACAAGTGGCACGCTTGTAAGGATTAAACATTACAAAGATACTTATTATATTTATTTTAAGCATAGTAATAAACCATTATTACAATTACAAAGAGAACGTCATGATATTGGTGATGATATAATACAATTTAAAGTAGTAGGCGGTACACTAGCTGTAAATATGTACGAAGATAATGGCATTTTAGAATTTAGACGTTTTAAAGAAACGAATGAATTTATGGTTCATTTATTTAATTATATACCTAGAATTCCTTGGGGGATTTATTATTTATCTCAAGCACCTATTCATAATGTTACATTAAAAGGATTTGAGATTGATTGTAGAATTAAAGATTTTCAATTACGTTCAGAGGCAGGAGAATCAAAAAAATATACTAAGTAGAGGGATAGAATGGAATTATTAATTATAGAAGATGATGAAACACTATTTAAAGCGATGCAAACTCAACTTGAGAAATGGGGTTGGTCTGTTCATGGTATTAATGATTTCAGTTTAGTATTTGAAGAGTATCAAAAAATAGAACCAGAAATGGTTATTATTGATATTCAATTACCTAAATATGATGGATTTTACTGGTGTCGGATGATTAGGCAACAATCTAATGTGCCGATAATATTTTTATCTTCTAGAGACCATCCTATGGACCAAGTCATGAGTATGGAACTAGGTGCAGATGATTTTATACAAAAGCCATTCCACACAGAAGTACTCGTTGCGAAATTACAGGCAATATATAGAAGGGTCTATCAGTATAATAAAGAAGAACCTCGTGTGAAATTATGGAATAAAGCTCGTGTAGATTATGGTAAGCATGTTATAGAAAAAAATGACATTGAAATATCACTTACTAAAAATGAAATGTTTATATTAGAAATTTTACTTAATCATAAAAATGAAATCGTAACAAGAGATACAATTATTACCGCATTGTGGGATGATGAGCAATTTGTTAGTGATAATACTTTAACAGTAAATGTTAATAGACTAAGAAAAAAATTAACGGACATTGGTTTAAATGATTTAATTGAAACAAAAGTAGGCAAGGGTTATATTGCCCACGAGCCGGAGGGATAGGATGCTTAGACAGTTTTTAAAAGAAAGATGGCCGTGGATAATATTTTTTATAGCTATGCAAATTGTGATTCTCATCACTTCTTGGCTTGATGTAGCGATATCTGTAAAAAGTGCTCAATATTTAATATGCGTTAATCTTATTTTATTTGTTATCTTTTTGTTATTAATCTATTCAAGAGAAACAAGGTTTTATCATGCTTTAAAGTCGAATATGTCTCTAAAAGAAATGGAACATAAAGACTTACAACATTCTGCTTATGAAAAAATTATATTTAACTATATTGAAGATTATGAAGAAACGAGTCGTTCAACTATTCATAAACAGAATAAAGAACTTAAGCAAACTAAAAATGATTTATTAGAATGGATTCATGAAGTGAAGACACCTATCACTGCTATGAAATTATTGTTAGATCAGATAGAAGACACAAAGTTAAAGCAAGATTTATTGTATGAGTGGAGTCGTATCGATTACTTACTCGATCAACAATTATACATTAGAAGATTAACTTCTAAATCTAATGACTTTTACTTTGGACACTTTAATCTGAAAAATATGGTCATAAAAGAAATTCAGCATGGTAGAAATATAAGCATTGCCAAAGGTGTCGGTTACGATATAAAAATAGATAATACAGAAGTCTATACTGACGAAAAATGGTGCCGTACCATCTTGAGACAAATTATAAGTAATGCTTTAAAATACACTGAAAATAGTGATATATTGATTAAATCTGGAGAACAACACGGTCAAACTTATTTAGTAATAGAAGATAAAGGTAGAGGTATAAAAGCAAGAGATTTACCAAGAATTTTTGAAAGAGGTTTTACTTCTACAACGAATCAAAGGGAATCAACTGCGACGGGCATGGGATTATATCTTGTGAAAGAGATAGCTGAAGGACTAAGTATAAAAGTGAATGTCAAATCAACATACGGCGAAGGTACAAAAGTCCTTCTCATTTTCCCTAATCCGAATATGTTTACAACAATTGAACTTGCAAAGTGACAATAATGTCACTTTGCAAGTTCAAATTGTATCATGAATCGAAGGATTTAGAAGCGGTAAACGATTAATATTAAACCATAAACAAATTTAAAGGAGTTTTGAAAATGAGCATATTAAAAACCGAACAACTAGTAAAAGTTTATGGTTCTAAAAATAATCAACAAGAAGTTTTAAAACAAATAGATATGTCAGTAGAAAAAGGCGAATTTATTAGCATAATGGGACCTTCTGGTTCTGGTAAAACAACGTTACTTAACGTATTAAGTTCTATTGATTACGCAACTAGTGGACAAATTGAAATCAATGGTAATCAACTACAAAATATGAATAACAGACAGATGTCGAACTTTAGAAAAAAAGAATTAGGTTTTATTTTCCAAGAGTACAATTTATTAAATACGTTAACTGTTCAAGAAAATATTATGTTGCCATTAACAATTCAAAAAATCTCTAAAAAAGAAGCATATAAAAGATACGAAGAAGTTAGTAAAGTATTAGGTATTTTAGATATCCAAAACAAATATCCTAATGAAATCTCAGGTGGTCAAAAGCAAAGAACTTCTGCAGCAAGAGCTTTTATAGCACAACCATCTATAATATTTGCTGATGAACCGACAGGTGCATTAGATTCTAAATCAGCTTCAGATTTACTTAATAAGTTGGATCAACTTAATCAAACAACTGGTGCAACAATCGTAATGGTTACACATGATTCGGTAGCTGCAAGTTATTCTAATCGTGTTATTTTCTTAAAAGATGGTAAAGTTTATTCTGAACTTTATAAAGGAGACGATGATAGAGAAACATTCTATAAAGAAATCATCAAAACACAAAGTGTGTTAGGTGGTGTCGTAAATGAGCTTTAATCAAATCGTCATTAAAAACTTACGACGTAGTATCCAGCATTATAGTATGTATGTTTTTTCAATTACGATGAGCGTCATGTTATTCTTTGGATTTGTAACTTTAAAGTATTCAGATGATTTAAAAGGCTTACAATCTGGCGTTAAGGCAGACGCAGGTATTAAAATTGGTATAACATTATTAACTGTTATTATTGTGATTTTCTTATTATATGCAAACCAATTATTTATAAAAAGAAGATCAAGAGAAATGGGATTATATCAATTAATAGGTATGACTAAACGTGAAGTATTTAAAATATTCGCTTTAGAAAATCTAGTGTTATTTGCACTTACAGTTATTTCAGGTACTATTTTAGGATTTTTCTCATCAAAAATTTTACTTATGATACTTTATAAAATAATTGGAGTAAATCAAGAAGCACATTTAGATTTTAGTATACAAGCACTTTTACAAACTGTAATATTAATGATTGTTATTTACATTATTATATCTATACAAAACTATATTTTCATTAAACGAAAAACAATTTTAACTTTAATGAATGAACATCATGCAACGGACACTAAAATTAAAAAAATAAAACTATACGAGCTTATATTCGGTGCAATAGGTATCATTATGATTATCAGTGGTTATTATTTATCAAGTGTTTTATTTGATAATTCTAAGGGTATGATCGATTTATATACAAGAATGTTAACTATACTTTTCTTAACAATAGTAGGTGCTTACTTACTATTTAGATGTTCTATATCTTTAATATTCAATACGATACGTAAGTATAAAAGAGGAATGTTAACTGTTACAGATGTTGTATCAACTTCATCTATTATGCATAAAATGAAAACAAATGCTTTATCTCTTACAATTATCGCAATTGTTTCAGCTTTAGCAGTAGGGCTCTTATCTTTAAGTTACATTTCATATTATAATGCAGCAGAAACTGCTCGTGATACATCACCAGATGACTATATCTTCATTAAAGAAGACAAAGCAAAACAATTTAAAGAAGAACTTAAAAACGAAGGTATTCCATATAAAGTTCATGATTTCCATGTGACGTTCTATAAGTTAGATGATTCAAAAGTATTTAAAGCTAGAAATGATATGGAAGGTCAACAATCTAATTCTCCGACTATTGTTGCAAAAGCTTCAGATTTTAAAGATATAAATTTAAAAAATGATGAAGTTGCAATAGTTGGTTATAGTGATATGTTAGATAAAGTTGTAACAGTAGATGATAAAGAGCCAATTGTTTATAAGGTAAATAATGAAACGAAAAAATTAAAAGTTAAATCAATTAATAATGATAAATATTTAGCAAGTATAGTTTCATTTAATAGTCCTGTTAATGTTGTTTCAGATGATACATTCAATGAAATGAAAAAGAATGAAGCTAAAAATGATAGTTATAATGATCAATATGGTATTAATTTAAAAAATAAACAAGATATTAAAAAAGCTGAAAGTATATTCGCTAAGGTAGCAAAAGATGAAAATGGCGGTGCTTTATCTTACAATGAAATATATGAAAATTCTAAAAGCACATTAGGTTTAATGCTATTCGTGCTAGGATTCTTAGGAATAGCTTTCTTACTATCAACGGGTTGTATCATATATATTAAACAAATTGATGAAACTGAAGATGAAACTTCAAATTACAAGATTTTAAGAAAGCTTGGTTATACTTCAAGAGATATGTCACGTGGTATAGCATTGAAAATTGGTTTTAACTTTGCATTACCACTTATTATCGGTTTGTGTCATGGTTATTTTGCTGCTAAATCAGGTTGGTTCTTTATGGGAGAATCATTCTACACACCAGTATTAATTGTTATGTCACTATACTCTTTAATATATGTTCTCTTTGGAGTACTTGCTTATATACATTCTAAACGTGTTATACAACGCGCGTTATAAAGGTTTTCAAGACTAATGCTTGCCATTAGTCTTTTTTTATGTTATAAAAAATCAATGTAAACATTGTATTTTCAGAAAGTTTACAAAGAACTTAAAAATTTAAAAATACATTAATAAATAGTGGTTTAATTCAATTTGAAAGAGTACAATGGAAGAGTAATTACGTAAATTATGATGTATATTTTGGGAGGATTATTAATGTTTAATAAGAAAAAGGATAAGTTTGGTATACAGCTAGAAGCTATAGCTGAGAATTTAAGCCGCGCATCTGTTGAATTTGGAGAAATGGATTTTGACTCTGACTTCGATTTGAAAGCTTATTCAGATAAGATAAAAGCCTATGAATCAAATGGTGATGATTTAATGCACCAAATGATTACAGATTTAAATCAAACTTTCATCACACCAATTGAAAGAGAAGATATTCTTGAACTTTGTGATGCATTGGATGATGTTTTAGATGAAATGGAAGAAACATCAGCAATGTTTGAAATGTACTCTATCAGTTATTCTGATGACTACATGGCAGAATTCGTTAAGAACATTCAAGCAGCAGTAAAAGAAATTGCAATTGCTGTGTCACTTGTAGCAGAGAAGAAATTCTCACATATTCGCGTTCACTCAATCAACATTAAAGAATATGAAACTAACTGTGATGGTATTTTAAGACAATCTATTAAATACATTTTCAACAGTGAAACAGACCCTGTAACATTAATAAAAATAAAAGATATTTACGAATCATTAGAAGATGTAGCAGATAAATGTCAATTAGTAGCAAACAAACTTGAACAAATCATTATGAAAAATAGCTAAGGAGTTTAAAAAATGGATAGTTTACTCATTCTTACCGTAGCTATTGTTGTATGTGCGTTACTTTTTGACTTTATTAATGGTTTCCATGATACAGCCAATGCTATCGCAACAGCAGTATCTACAAAGGCACTTAAACCAAGACATGCCATATTATTAGCAGCAGTAATGAATTTTATCGGAGCTTTAATGGCGACAGGTGTTGCCCAAACAATTGCAAAAGATATCGTTGACCCATTCAAATTAGAAAATGGTTCGATTGTTATTTTAGCAGCATTGCTTTCAGCAATAGCATGGAATCTGATCACTTGGTACTTTGGTATTCCAAGTTCGTCTTCACATGCTCTAATTGGATCTATCGCTGGAGCTGCAATCGGTTCGGCAGGGTTCGGCGTATTACATTACCAAGGATTTTCTAAAATTATATTAGCATTAATTGCTTCTCCAATTCTTGCTTTTATTGTCGGGTTTACGATGTATTCCATTTTTAAAGTTGTATTTAAAAATAATAACTTAACAAGAACAAATAGAAACTTTAGATTTATTCAAATTGGTACAGCAGCTTTACAAGCTTTCTCACACGGTACAAACGATGCTCAAAAAGCAATGGGTATTATTACTATGGCGCTTATTTCAGCTAATCTACAATCTACAACTGATATAGAATTGTGGGTTAAAGTAAGTTGTGCTACCGCAATGGGACTTGGAACAGCAGTAGGTGGTTGGAAAATCATTAAAACTGTTGGTGGTAACATTATGAAAATTCGTCCGGCAAATGGTGTTGCAGCAGACTTATCATCAGCATTTGTCATTTTTGGTGCGACGTTTATTCATTTACCAGTATCAACAACACATGTTGTATCTTCATCAATTTTAGGTGTAGGTTCTTCTCAACGCGTTAAAGGTGTTAAATGGACTACAGCTCAGAGAATGATTATTACATGGATTATTACATTACCAGTATCAATAATACTATCGTTTATTATTTATCATATTTGCGTACTATTTGTATAAAAATAGGAAAGCACACTTTCAATTGTAACTTGAAAGTGTGCTTTTTAATTTAAATTAAAAAAGGGATGGGTGCAGAAATCTCATTTTAATAAATAGATTTCGTAGTCCCACCCCGGCAAGGATGACTAGGGTTGGAAAAAGCTTGATATAAGCGCATTTTCAATCCAGTCAGCTACTGCCATTATAATAAAAGAGGCTGAGACATGTATTTATGCCCCAACCTCTTTCAATATATTAATGAATATAAGAATAGTTGTAAACTTCAGATGCAGGGATTGTTCTATAGTCTGTTACACCCGGTGGTGTATTATAATTTGTTTCAGATACAAGTAGACTACCATCTGCATTAATAGATTCTACATATGAAACATGACCATATTGACCAGCGCTTGATTGCATAATTGAACCAACAGCTGGTGTATTATCTACACGGAAACCGTCTGCTTGTGCAGCGCCAGCCCAATATTTTGCGTCTCCCCAGTATGTGCTAATTGCACTACCAGCTTGACCTCTGCGGTCAAAGACATAATATGTGCATTGTCCCCAGTCGTATAAGTTTTGGTCATTAAATGTTTGGTTACCGCCTGTTTGAGAAGGTGGTGTATTGTCAGAAGGTGCAGTTGTATCACTACCACTACCACCTGCAATTTTTAACGTTTGACCAGGATAGATAATATAACCTTGTAAATTATTTGATTTCATAAGTTGGTCAACTGAAACACCATGTTTTTGGGCGATTACTTCTAAAGAATCACCATTTTTAACTGTGTATGTAGAACCTGAAGTTGCTGTTTCTTGTGAACCACTTCCTCCAGCTGAACTACTTCCGTTTACAGTAATGACTTGTCCAGGAAAAATCATATTCCCTGAAATGTTGTTACTTGATTTCAGTTGATCTACTGACACACCATATTGATCTGCAATAGCCCACAATGACTCACCATTTTTGACAGTGTGTTGTGTAGAAGCTTCAGCATCGTTATGAGCGGCGATTGCTGCAACACCTGAAACTGCTGTTACCGCGAATGCAAATTTTTTCAAAGGCTTATCCTCCTTGTTATCTCGATATTATGTTATAAAGCATAATGCTAATAGCTAATATATAAATCCCTCGATAGATAAATAGTAACAAAAATAAAAACCTGTGTACTGTATGTAATCATCTTGTAATAAAAACACAATAATATTAAATATTGTTTTGAAAAATATTTATATGCATAGTCACTGTGATGGTGGGGTATATATGTAATATGGTAATATATGGTTGTTGATTGAATATTACAAATTTGAATCAATCAACTCGTTTGATATGTTATGGTCTAACATGTAAAATATGGATAATACTTTATAAAAGGAATGATAAAAATTGAGTTATGAACATAACTACGGTACATATCAAGAAATAGAATCACGAGGTTCATCAATTCGAAAAACTTGGTTGTATTTTTTATACTATTGGGTAATTTTTGGAATTGGTACATATTTAGGTCAGTTTGTGCCACCAGCATTATATCTACCTATAACAATAGGCGTATTCGCTATGATAATGATTTCTTTATTTACAAAATCATCTAGAAAATTTGGCGGATTAATATCAAATCTATTCGCATTTTTAATTGGTATATTATCTTATACATCGTTTATGTATTACCTAGGAACATTAGGTACTCAAGCATTTTATGGTAATATCGCGTTAGCTATAGGAGCCTTTGCTGCTTTTGGTGTGCTAGGTTACTTCATGATTGATAATGCCGCGGGATTAGGAAAATATTTATTTGTTACATTAGTAGCTTTAGTTATTGCTAGTTTTATTGGTATATTTTTAAATAATCCTATATTCCATACAATTATTTCAGTTATTGGAATTGGTTTATTCTTATTATATACAGTGTACGATTTCAATCGAATGAAAAGAGGTCAATTTTCACCGAGAGAAATGGGATTTAACTTATTTATAAACTTACTTAACATCATCATGCATATACTTAGATTAGCGAGTATTTTGAGAGATTAAATAATTAGACTGAGACAAAATTACATGTCTCAGTCTATTTTATTATATTGGTAGTATATGGCAAAATTAAAAGTTTACTTTTATCAAGATTTTTCAATCTCACTTTTTTTACATAAAACGGTAAACTTTGCGAGATGAGCGCAATATTGTATAATAAGAATGTTAAAATAACTCACTTTGAAAGAGAGATGGAATTATGGGACGTAAATGGAATAATATTAAGGAAAAAAAAGCCCAAAAAGATAAAAATACGAGTAGAATATACGCGAAATTCGGCCGTGAAATATACATGGCAGCTAGATCAGGTGAGCCAGACCCAGAGGCTAATCAAAATTTAAAATTCGTATTGGAAAAAGCTAAAACGTATTCTGTTCCTAAACATATAGTAGATAGAGCTATTGAAAAAGCAAAAGGCGGTTCAGAAGAAAATTATGATGAATTAAGATACGAAGGCTTTGGTCCAAGTGGTTCAATGCTTATTGTAGATGCATTAACAAACAACGTTAACCGTACAGTAAGTGACGTTAGAGCTGCATTCGGTAAAAATGGTGGAAATATGGGTGTTTCTGGATCAGTAGCATACATGTTTAATAACACAGCAGTATTTGCATTTAAAGGTAAATCTACTGATGAAGTTTTTGAATTATTATTGGAAGAAGATTTAGACGTTAGAGATGTTATTGAAGAAGAAGATTTAACAATTGTTTATGCTGAACCTGATCAATTTGCTCAAGTCCAAACTGTCCTAAAAAATAATGGTGTAGAGGACTTCGAAGTTGCTGAATTATCTTGGTTAGCTCAATCTGAAGTAACATTATCTGAAGAAGATTTAGAAACGTTTGAAAAATTAGTAGATGCTATTGAAGACTTAGAAGATGTTCAACAAGTTTATCATAACGTTGAATTATAAATGGAGAGATAAAAATGAATCAAGAACAATGGATTGATATGCTAAATTTAGAGCCTCATCCTGAAGGTGGCTATTATAAAGAAATTATTAAATCTAGTCATACTTTGGATGACCAAAATGCGATGTATACGAGTATATATTTTTTATTAGAAAAAGATAACATATCTCATTTTCATCGTATTCAATCAGATGAAGTGTGGTACTATCATGCAGGACAAACATTAACTGTGCACATGATTCATTCCAATGGCGTTTATGAACAAGTAAAAGTAGGGCCTAACATTCAAGATGGTGATGTGTTACAAGCACTTGTACCTAAAAATACAATATTTGCATCAACTGTTGAAGGCGATAATGATTTTGCATTAGTAGGCTGTATGTGTTCACCAGGTTTTCAATTTGAAAAATTCGAATTGTTTACTCAAGAAGAATTGTTAGTAGATTACCCCCAACACGAAGAAGCAATTAAAAAGTATGCATTTGAATCCATTGAATAAAATAGCAAAAAAGGCGAAATATAAATCTCATACTCAAAATAAATGTTCCTAATCCTTTAATTAAAATAAAGGGTTAGGAGCATTATTTAAATGAAATAGTTAAACATTTTTAATTGTTGTTATTATAGTTCGCCGTATACTTCTTTTGCTGTTTCAACAATATAAGCTAACTTTTTCCATTGTGCTTCTTCTGTTAAGATATTACCTTCTTCAGTTGAAGCAAAGCCACATTGTGGGCTTAAACATAGTTGGTCTTTCGATACATATTCTGTCGCTTCATCAAGACGATTTAGTATATTCTCTTTATCTTCTAATTCACCAGTTTTAGAAGTGAATAATCCTAGAACGATATAAGCATCGTCTCTATCGAAATGTCTTAAAGGTTCAAAGTCTCCTGAACGATTATCATCGTATTCAAGGAAGAAACCTTGTAATTTTTCTGTGAATAGCTCTTTTGCAATTGGCTCATATCCACCACTAATTGCCCATGAAGATTGATAATTCCCTCTACAAATATGAGTAGTAATTAATAGGTCATTTGGTAGATCTCTCAATGAATCATTCACTACTTTAGCGGCTAATTTAATTGCTTCTGCTTTTTCATCTTCTGTACGCTCTCTATTCTTGATAAGTTGTTTTGTTGCTGCTAATCCAGCCCAATAAACATCATCAATTTGTAAGTAACGACAACCTAGTTCATAAAATTTTAAAATAGTTTGACGATAAGCTTCTGATACATCTTTAGCAAAATCATGAATATCAGGATAAATATCGTGGTTTAAAATATTTGGATGAAATAATTGATTTGGACTTGGAATAGACACTTTACTTACAGCTCTACCGTCAACTTGCTTATGTAAATATTCAAAATGTTCAAAGTGTGGATGATTAGGATTAAATTCAACTTTTTGGACAACTCTTACGTCGTGCTTTTTAGTTTCTACACCATTAAAAGTCAGTCCAATTTCAGGCTCATAATCTTCAATACCTGTTAAATTTTCTAAGAAGTCAAAGTGCCAATAAGCACGTCTGAATTCTCCATCAGTGATACTTTTTAAACCGACTTCTAATTGTTTTTCGACTATTTTATTTATTTCTTCATCTTCGACTTTTTTTAATTCGTCTTTAGATAGATTACCTTCAAAATATTTCTCTCTAGCTTCTTTTAAAGGTTCTGTGCGTAATAAACTGCCAACATGGTCGGCACGGAAAGGTCTTAATGCTTCTGTCAATTTACTTCACTCCTATGTATTTTCTCTAAAAATTCTGAAAAATTCAATATTAATAAAAATACCAAAGTAATCCATCGCTGTCAATTATATTTTGATATAATAAAAATATAAGGAGAGGGGGTTATAA
Source organism: Mammaliicoccus sp. A-M4 (assembly GCF_022386955.1). Lineage (NCBI taxonomy): Bacteria > Bacillati > Bacillota > Bacilli > Caryophanales > Staphylococcaceae > Mammaliicoccus > Mammaliicoccus sp. A-M4. Next base: position 127,789 of record NZ_JAJNHH010000007.1, on the reverse strand, counting down.
ATTTGGCAAATAAAAAGAAAACAAATGTGAAGAGTAAAAATAATTTAAAGCAAAGAAAAAAATCTACAAAAAGTAAAAAGAAAAGAAGTAAATTTAAGAAACATTATATTTTATGGAGTTTATATATAATAATATTCACGATTATAGCAGTCAGTATTTATAACGTATTTAAGCCCTTACCTCATGGAGTATCAAAATTAAGTTCAGAGACTAAAACAGATGAAGTAGAACTATTAACTGATTTATCATATAAATCTGGAAATGAAATGCATTACGACCACGAAATATTTGATAAAGTCAATGAAACCATTCAAGAAGCAAATGATTTTATTATAATGGATATGTTTTTATTCAATGGTTATCAAACTGGAGACAAAAAGTATCCACCAATATCAAAACGGATTACAGATTCTTTAATTCAGAAAAAACAAGAGAATCCAAATGTTAGAATCATAATATTAACAGACCCTATCAATACATTTTATGGCTCATACACGCCTGATAATATAAAAGATTTAAAGAATCATAATATAGATGTACGTTACACAAATTTAAGTAAGTTAAGAGATTCTAATCCTATTTATTCAGGTGCATATCGCACATTATTTCAATGGTTTGGTAATAGTGAGAAAGGTAAGTTGCCTAACCCTCTGAGTGGAGAAGCACCAAATGTTACTGTTAGAAGTTATTTAAAGTTATTAAATATGAAAGCCAATCACAGAAAAACACTTGTTACTGAAAATCATGGGATGATACTTTCTAGCAATCCTCACGATCCAAGTGGTTATCATCAAAATGTCGGTGTAAGAGTGTCTGGTCCGATTCAAAAGGCACTCATAAAATCTGAGATTGCTGCTATAAATATGAGCGGTGCTCAATATGACGAATCAGATTTTAAAATCAATCATAATAGTTGGAAAGATAATGCACGTTATACTGTACAATTGGCTACAGAAGGTAAAATTAAAGAAAAGGTCATTAGTAACATTAAGAAAGTGCAATCCAAAGACCGTATTTCAATAGGTATGTTCTATTTATCTGACCGTGATGTTGTTAAAGAACTGATAAAAGCATCTAAAAGAAATGTAGATATTAAAATTATTTTAGACATTAATAAGGAAGCTTTTGGTAAAGAAAAACCAGGCGTGCCTAATAAACCGGTAGCTAGTGAATTAATTAATCGAACAAATAATAATATTAAAGTGAAATGGGCTTTAAGCAATGGGGAACAATTTCATTCTAAATATTTATTGTTTGAACAACATGAAAATAAAGATGCAACGATGATATTAGGTTCATCCAATTTAACTAGAAGAAATATGAATGATTACAATTTGGAAACTGATATTATAATTCAAGGTAAACAGGATGATCCTGCGTTTCAAAAACTATCTACAACATTTAATGATGCATGGATTAATAATGATCATTCATACACTGCACAGTATGATGAATATAAAGATGAATCACTGTGGAAGAAACTATTATATAGAATACAAGAAGAGACTGGTTTATCCAGTTTCTAATATAAATGCTCCTATTTCGTTAATTAAAATTCAAACGAAATAGGAGCATTAATTTTTATCTGTTTATTCTTAAGATGTTTCTATACATAATATCTGCCATTTTTTCAGGTGAGTCCTGACATCCGTCCCGTAACCAACTATATATAGACGCGATTTGTCCACCAATTGTATATTCAAGAAAGAAGTTGGCATCTTGTAATGTACCGATTTTAGAAATGAGTTTTTCAATTCTGTCTTTTATAAGCTTGATAAAGTTAATGATAAAATCTCGTTCAGGATGTAAAACAAAGACACTGTAGAAAAATTTTTGGTATTTTAAAATATAATAAAAAACATTTGTAAAATACCGTTTTACATATTTTCTCCTATTGGCTGGTTCTTCAATAATAGATAGTTCAATATTATCCATTAAATTTTCGTAATTACTCATGTGATATTTTTGGATTTCATCATATGTATCATATTTATCTTTGAAATGGGCATAAAAAGTTGAACGGTTAATACCACTTTCTGCGCACAACATTTTTATTGTAATTTCGTCAAAGTGATAATCTTCCAATAAATAAACCATATTACTAATAATTAATTGTCTCGCATGTTTTTTCATAATTCACCTCGATAACTTACATGTCCTATATTTTAACAAATAAAGTATAGAATATATATTAATATACTTTAAAAACTTTAATTTAATATGTTGATTTATCTGATTTTTTAGTTAATTTAACCCGACAAATTTTTAATTTTTGTTGGTTTAATTAGTAAAAGCGTAGCCGTATAATAAGTAAATCATTGAAATATGGAGGATATAAAGTAATGAAAAAAATCGTGCTTGTAAATGTTATCACGATAGTGGTTTTAGTGGCTATTGGCCTAGTAGGATTGCATTATTATAGTGAAGCAACAGATTATGTAAAAACAGAAAATGCAAAAGTGGATGGAGAGCAAATTAAAATTGCTAGTCCAGTATCAGGTAATTTAACTAGTTTTGACGCTAAAGAAGGTAAAACTTATGACAAAGGCGATAAAATTGGTGAAGTAGAAGTTAAAGGTGAAGATGGTCAATCTCAAAAAATGAAGATTGAAGCACCATCAAAAAGTACAATCGTAAAAACTTCTGAAACAGAGAACAATTTAGTACAAGCTGGCTCACCGATTGCTTATGCATATAATTTTGATGATTTATATGTAACTGCAAACATTGATGATACAGATGTAGAGGATGTAGAAGAAGGACAAGCAGTTGACATTGATATCGATGGTCAAAAAGCTAGTGTTAAAGGTAAAGTGTCTCAAGTTGGATTAGCAACTGCATCAAGTTTCTCGTTGATGCCTTCATCAAATAGTAATGGAAACTATACAAAGGTGACACAAGTTGTTCCAGTGAAAATCACATTTGATTCTAAGCCATCAACAAATGTTGTTCCAGGAATGAATGTTGAAGTTCGAATCCACAAGAATTAAGGAGGGTGTATTATGACATCAACCTTTACGGTGGCTTATATAATAATTGCAATCTTACTTTGGATTGGAATTAATGCATTTGTATTAAAACGTAAAAAAAGAAAACAAGTTTCTAATGAATCTTTTGAAAAAGATCATAAAGAAGAATACAGTCAACTTAAATCTAAAGATGATGATAGCTTAACAGTTAACCGTCATCAAAAAGAATATAAAGAAGAGCAAGTTGAACAAATGAACCAAGATGAAAATAATCAACCATCATTTAAAGAAAACGTATCTGACGATAATAATAATTCAGAAGATGAAGATTCTGTATTATCTGATCGTGGTATGGAAATACATGAAGACGAACCAATCAACGAACAAATTAAAAAGAATCATGTTAATTTTGTTTATGGTAAAGGTATTACAAGAAATAAAATATTAATTGCAATGATGTTCGGTATGTTCATAGCAATTTTAAACCAAACATTATTAAATGTAGCATTACCTGTTATTAATAATGAATTTAGTATTTCAGCTTCAACTGGTCAATGGCTAATGACGGGATTTATGCTTGTAAATGGTATATTAATCCCAATCAGCGCCTTTTTAATCAGTAAGTATTCTTATAGAAAATTATTCATTATAGCAATGATACTGTTTACAATCGGATCATTCATTTGCGCGTTGTCAGTAAACTTTCCAATGATGATGACAGGACGTGTCATACAAGCTGTAGGAGCAGGCGTGCTTATGCCATTAGGTTCTAATGTGTTTATGACAATCTTCCCACCAGAAAAGCGTGGTGCAGCAATGGGTACATTAGGTATTGCATTTATTTTAGCACCAGCTATAGGACCAACATTATCAGGTTGGGTTGTACAAAATTACCATTGGAATATCATGTTCTACGGAATGTTTGCTATCGGTTTAATTTCTATCATAATCAGTTATTTCTGGTTTAGAATTTACCAGCAAACGTCTAACCCTAAACCAGACGTTCAAGGTATTATATTTAGTACGTTAGGTTTTGGACTATTATTATACGGTTTCAGTGAAGCGGGTAATAATGGATGGACATCTACAACAGTTTCATTATCATTAATTATTGGCGTTATCTTTACAACAATGTTTGTTATTCGTGAAATAAGAATGAAAAATCCAATGCTTGATATGTCAGCATTAAAATATTCTGGGTTCACATTAACGACAGTTATTAACGTTATCGTAACAATGAGTTTATTTGGTGGTATGATATTATTACCAATTTACTTACAAAATCTTCGTGGGTTTTCTCCATTAGATTCTGGTTTATTATTGTTACCAGGTTCATTAATAATGGGCTTTATGGGACCAATTGCTGGTAAAATGCTAGATTCATTTGGTATTAAGCCATTAGCTTTAATTGGTTTAACAATTATGACTTTTGCAACATGGGAGTTAACACAGTTAAATATGGATACACCATATTCAACAATATTAATTATTTATATCGTACGTTCATTTGGTATGAGTTTTATCATGATGCCTATTATGACGGCTGGGATGAATTCATTACCTCAACGATTGATACCACATGGTAATGCAATCAGTAACACAGTGAGACAATTGGCAGGATCAATTGGTACTGCAATACTTGTAACAGTTATGACACAAAATACGACTACTCATTTAGCTAACATGTCAGATAATTTAGATTCAACTGATCCAATTATTCAAGAACAAGTTAAAGCACTTTCAGATTCTGTTGGTGGAAAAGAAAGTGGCATGTCAGCACTTGTTGAGTTTCTAAATAAACTTGCAACTGTACAAGGTATAAATGACGCTTTCTGGATTGCAACTCTGTTTAGTGTTATTGCATTAATCTTAAGTTTATTCTTAAAAGGTAAGTCACATTATATTTCACATGAATAACGTAAAATTTTAGAATTAAAAAACATATGTTTTAAAGTTTAAATTTTATATATAAATAATCATTTCAAAGCCACAAGAATTTCAAACTTCTTGTGGTTTCTTTGTGTAAAATAATAAAAAAAATAAAAGATTACTCGAATGCTTTATATCGGCTCCCGTTTTTTATATAATGAATAAAAGGAGTTGGTAACTTGTGAAAGTTAAGTATATTGACAAACGTCATTGGCGACGTCTCCTTAATCGCGAATATAAAGAAGTTGCGCTGGATACTAATCACTTTAAAGGTCTTGTAGGACTTGTAACGATGCTTGAAGTAAAAGAACCGTTAATAGTAAATGTTGTAGGTAAAGAAATTACAGTAGCTGACAAGGGCTATAAATGGATGCAAATATTACCGGAGAAAAAGCCATATAGTATTACTGTGATGTATAATAAACAAAATCAACCAGTGCAGTATTATTTTGATGTGAATTTGAGGAATATTACCCAGCTTGGAAATGCACGAACTTTAGATTTATGCTTAGATGTGTTGGTGATACCAAAGACAGGGGAATATGAACTAGTTGATGAAGATGATTTAGAAAGAATGCTTAAAGAAAACAAAATTTCTAAAGCGCAATTTCATAAGGCATATGTTACTGCTCATGAGATTATGTTCAAGTTAGAAACAGATTTTAAAGGAATAGAGAAAAAGATAAGATATTGTTTTCATGAAATAATGAATGCAAATAAGAATAGTAATAAATAAATATTCCTAAACTATGATTTACATAAAAAACGAGCATACACAGTATTAACTGTGTATGCTCGTTTTTTAAAAGTTTTTATAAGAATATCAGTGCAAGTATAATTGCTAATGGTCCTACAACGAAACAGTATTTACTAAATATACCTAATTGTCCGCGTTCCATTATGCCTTTTAGCCATTTTAAAGAGAAATAGCTGGCCACAAGTGAAGCTACAAATGCGAACATATAAGAAATCATTAATGAAGAATCTGGTGGTGTTTGAATGATATCTTTAATACCAAGCAATGCAGTCCCTAAACTTACTGGTATATAAAGTAAGAATGAGAACTTAAATGCTGTTTTTTGATTCATACCAACACCTAAAGCACCAACTATCGTTGCACCACTACGACTAATTCCTGGAATTAATGCAATAGCTTGAAATAGCCCTACTATAATCGCATCTTTTAACGTTAAATCTTTATCTAACTTTTGACCGCGTTTATTTTTAATAAACCATAGTGCAATACCAGTTACAATTAACATGAAACCGACTAGCATAACACTTTTTGTGTCGCCAATTATATCGTTAAAGATTAACCCAAGAACACCAGCAGGTATCGTGGCAACTACAAGATACATAGCAAATCTAAAGTTTCGAATTACTTCTTCAGTGCGATCTCCTTTAATAAATTTTAAAGTATCAACAATGAGTTCGATAATATCTTTTCTAAACAAAATCAGTACAGCAACTAATGAAGCCGTATTTACAAAAATTTCAAATGTTAAACCTTCAGTATGTAAGCCTAAAAATTCTTGAGCCATTACAAGGTGACCACTAGAAGATACAGGTATGGGTTCAGTTACACCTTGCAATAAACCTAGAAAAATATACTTTATTATCTCAATAAGTAACATAGTAAGATCCTCCCTATTTAATTTACATGCTTAACTATAACTAATTTTAAAAAAGTATTCAATTTAGATAGTAAGATTTTTTATAATTCGGTCTTAAGTAGTAGTTGCTTAAAGGCATGCTTGTAATAATTAAAGCATGTTATAATGAAATAAATGTGAGGAGGGTGTCTTTTTATGAAAGTAGATGATTACAAACTATTAGTGACTTTAGAAGATGTAAAGACATTGAGGAAAGCTGCTGACATTCTCTATATTTCGCAGCCTGCCGTCAGTCAACGTCTCAAATCTATCGAAAACTTTTTTGGTATAGATATTTTTATAAGGACTAAGAAGCAATTAATAACAACTAATGAAGGTTCGCTCGTTATTGATCACGCTAGAAAAATGCTTAAAGAAGAGCGTCTATTACTGGATAGAATAAGTTCGAAAGTCGGGGAAGTTAATGGGAGTATCTCAATTGGCGTATCTTCGTTAATTGGACAAACAATTTTGCCTCAAGTTCTAGGGCAATATACTAAACTTTACCCTAACGTCGATATACAATTACAAATTGGCTCAAGTGAACATATTAAATCATATCAGAATGAATTTCATGTAACAGTAATTAGAGGTAATGAAGTAATGAATGTACAGAACGACTTATTATTAAATGAACAACATTACTTTATTTATCCTAAAAATAGAAAACATGATTTGCATTTATTACCGATGATTGAATTTCAAGCTGAACCAATATATTTAAAGCAAATTGAAGAATGGTATTCAGATTATTTCAAACAAGAATACCATGCTCTTATAAAAGTAGATCAAATCGCAACTTGTAAAGCATTGTTATTAAATGGTGTAGGCGTTACAGTTTTACCTGAATTAGTTATAGGTGATATAGATACAGACCTTTTTGAAATTAAAAAATTAAATATCATGAAAAAGCCTTTAAAACGGTCAACATATATTTGTTATGAACATAGTGTATTGCAATTACCACAAGTAAAATCATTTATTGAAGTGATTAAAAATTACATAAACCAAATTGATGTTAAAAAGAAGTAACCGATAGAGATTTGTACGATGTTATCATTTATTTTAATAATTTAATAAATATATTTCTTGTTTCTTCATTTATACCATCATGATTTAATACTGATTGTATGCGTTGTTTGTTTTTATTATCTTTAAAACGTGTTTCATTCAATTCAAGTATAGAAAGGGAAGGCTTTTTTTGTTCAATCAATACTAAATCGTCTCCTTGTGATACATAGCCTTCTTTGATTACGCGAAAATAACATCCTGTTTTACAACTGTCTGCCATTCTTTTAACTAAGTCTTTTATGCCATACCTTTGCGCGATTGTAGCGCAAGGTTGTCTTGGACAAGATACTTGTATAGTGGCTTCACCTAACTGATATGTATCACCGATATTTAAATCCGCTTCTGTTAAGCCAGAGACTGTTAAGTTTTCTCCAAAAATTGCATATTCAGGCAACAGGTGAATGATATCGTTCCAATATTGATAGTTATCTTTACTATAGAAACATATAGCTTTTTCAGGACCGCCGTGCCCTTTATATTGTTGTTCATCTTCAACAAACCCTGTTTTTGATAAAAACATACTATTTGAAATAGGGGTTTTATAAATGGCGGTCTTTTTTGTTTTTTGATTATCGAACGTAACGTTAGAAACTTTACCAGTAGAAATATAATCAATTTTAAATACCATGGCTTTTCTCCTTCTTAAATCATGTAAATTTATTTTATAACTTTAGAAAAATTATATCAATTTTAGCATTGACGTAACAGGGGTTTAGCTATAAAGTACAAGCATATAATAAAATAAAGAAAGATGTGAATTCATGTTTTTGAAACTGTTTCAAATCAAAAATTATAAGCTCTTTACAGTGAATATGGGATTACTCGGTATGGCAATCGCAATCACTACCCCGTTCTTAGTGTTATATGCGACACAACACTTAGGAATGACTAGTGGCCAATATGGTCTATTAATGGCTCTTGCTGCTGGAGCATCCTTCACTGTGAATTCTATAGTAGCTAGGTTTTCAGATAATGGTAAAATCAACCGTAAATATCTTATCGCAACAGCCCTTATAATGGGTGCTTTATGTTTCTCCATTTATTTCTATGTACATACTATCTGGATCTTCATTGTATTATACGGAATGTTCCAAGGTCTGGCAGCACCTGCAATGCCTCAAATGTATGCTTCTGCTCGTGAATCTATTAATGAATCAGAATATAAAGATAGAAGTATCTTTGCCAATACTGTTTTAAGATCAACTTTCTCATTAGGTTTCTTATTTGGTCCATTGATAGGTACTGTATTACTTTCACTATTGGGTTATGACGGTCTATTTGGTGGTACGGTTACTATATTCTTAACTGTACTCGTATTACTATTATTATTTTATAAGGAACCAAAGAAAATCTTAAATAATATAGTAGGGAATTTTCCAGAGAAAAAAGCTCCGAACTTAATTAAAGAACCGACTTTACTTATACCATTTTTAGCTTTCATTCTATTGCATATTGGGCAATGGATGTATACTTTAAACATGCCTTTATATGTAACTGAATATTTGAAAGATGACGAGTCTCATGTTGGTTATTTAGCAAGTTTATGTGCAGGCTTAGAAGTACCGCTTATGATTATTCTAGGAGCTATCGCAAGTAAATTCAGAACGAAAACTTTACTCATGGTAGGTTCAATATTTGGCTTTGGTTATTATTTCAGTATCGGGGTGTTTGATAGTTTTACTGCAATGTTAATTGGACAATTAGCTTTAGCATTTTTCTTAGCTATTTTGTTAGGGCTTGGTATCAGTTATTTCCAAGATATTTTACCAGACTTTCCAGGTTACGCTTCGACTTTATTTGCGAACGCTATGGTTATTGGACAACTAGGTGGAAATTTACTTGGTGGTGTCATGAGTGATATAGTAGGATTAGGAAATGTGTTCTTTGTTTCAAGTTTTTCGATAGCACTTGCGTTTGTTCTTTTAATTTTCACTATAGAACATAAGGAACAAAACAATACACAAATTAGTTAGGAGTACTAAATTACATGACAACAATTAGTTGGTTACTTATCATTATAATGTTTGTAATTGCATTTATCGGTTTAATCAAACCAATTATCCCATCCGTTTTATTTCTTTGGATAGGGTACTTTATATATCATTTTGCAATAGATTCATCAAAATTATCATGGGTATTTTGGACGGTTATGATACTCTTTACAGTATTTATGATTTTGTCGGACATCATCATGAACAGTTACTTTGTGAAAAAATTTGGTGGTTCTAAATTAGGAGAGACAATGGCAGCAGTTGGTGTTATTATTGGTTGCTTTGTATTTCCACCTTTCGGTATTATTATCGTACCGTTTATCTTAGTATTCGTTTCAGAAATTATACAAAAGAGTGATATCAGTGCTGCACTTAATGCAAGTATAGGTTCACTATTAGGATTTTTAACAAGTACAATAGCAAAAGCACTTATCATGATCGTTATGGTTATTTGGTTCTTTATTGATATTATTTTTTAACATTTAAGAGCTTGAAACATAAATTCTAACTCAAAATAAATAAGCATATCACTTAACGGATTGTTTCAGTTTGAAAGTGATATGCTTATTTTTTATAAAAATCTTCGTGCATCTTTCATCCTTATTTATATCTTCTACATTATTATTTGTTTTCTTCTTCCATATCTTTTTCAATTTCTTCTTTAGATTCGCCACTTTCCTCTAAAATCATTTTACGATCATACATTTTAAAGAATGGGAAATAAATACCGACAGAAATTGCAATATTGATTAATACGAGTATGATAGCCCGCCAATCGCCACCAGTGGCTAAGTATGCACCAATTGGAGCAGGTAAAGTCCATGGAGGCATTACACTGGTCGCATTGACTAATCCTAGGGCAGTTGCGATATAAGTGATAATCGTTAAAACGATAGGTATTAAAATAAATGGAATGACCATAATTGGGTTTAATACAATTGGTAAACCAAATATAACTGGTTCATTGATGTTAAATAAAGAAGGGATGGCAACTGCTTTACCCATTTTTTTAAGGAATTGTGATTTTGCAAATATTAATATACAAATAACAAGACCTAAAGTTGCGCCCGCACCACCAATCCATACAAACCATTGGAAAAATGTTTCGGGTGCAATATGAGGTAGTGCTTCTCCTGCTGCATGTGCTTCACCGTTTTTAGCTAAATAAACTTCCCATAATGGTCGTTCTATCGTACCGACAATAGACATTCCATGAATACCAAATGACCAGAAGAATGTTGTTAAAAATACTGGCACTAAAACACCTGGTAGTGTGTCGCCTGCAAACACAAGCGGTCCGACAATTTTATCTACGAGTGAGTGTAAGTCTAGTTGGAATAGTACTGTAATGATACTCATAAACCCTAGAACAAAAACGACAGGTATAAGAGATTCGAATGAGCGACTGACGGAAGGTGGAACTTGTGGTGGCATTTTAATCGTGATGTTTTTAATTTTACAGAAACGATATATTTCTACAGAAAGAATAGCAACAATCATTGCGACAAATAAACCGTGCCCACCTAAATTTGTCATAGGTAAAACAAAACCTAATTTATCGTCCATAGTAGGTGCGATAGTTAATAGAAAAGCTGCGGTAGAAAGTTGTGCGGCAGATAATGGATCAAGGTCATAGGATTTTGCAAGATTATATCCTATACCAAAAACGATATACAAACTCATTATAAACATAGTCATTCTATAAGGTATTAAAATTTCTTCGGCATGTGCTGTTGCCCACTTAGTAATTGCCCAAGATTCTGGCAATGGTGGTGTTGCAAATATTAAGAAAAATGAACCAAATATAATGAATGGTAACGCTGAAATAACCCCATCACGAATAGCAAGTAGATGTCTTTGGTTTGAAAGCTTAGTCATTGGTCCCGAAAGCTTATTTTCTATCCAAGTTGCAAAATTATTCAATGTTAATCCCCCTTTGTTTGTAAGCGCTTTAATTTTGTTATAGTATAAACTAAATAGTAAAATTATTCAAAATTATAAAAAAGAAATTAATTGAAAGAATTGTGAGGTTATATCATGAGAAAATTGGGGATATCTCTATATCCGGGGAAATCTAAGGAAGCTGATGACTTAAAGTATATAGAGAAAGCACATGAGTACGGTTTTTCTAGAATATTTACGAACTTATTACAAATTACTGAAGAAAACAAATCCGAAATACTTCCATCTATCAAAAAAATTATTCAATTCGCAAAGTCTTTAAATTTTGAAATATTTGTTGATGTAGCACCTAGAACATTTAAAGTATTAAATATTGAAACTAACGATTTATCATTCTTTTATGAAATGGGTGTAGATGGTATCAGACTCGACGAAGGGGTAGGAGCAAAAGAAACGAGTGATATGACTTATAATCCATATGGAATCAAAATAGAGCTGAATATGAGCGTAATGAATCATTATATAGACAATGTATTAGACTTTGAACCTAATCGAAATCGGCTCGTAGGTTGTCATAACTTTTATCCCCATCGTTATGCAGGTATATCTGAAGCCTTTTTTATAGAAGGCAGTAAGAAATTTAAACATTACGGCTTGAGAACAGCTGCATTTGTATCTAGTAAAGAAGCGGATTTTGGACCTTGGCCTATTACAGAAGGACTTCCTACATTAGAACAACATCGCGGTTTGCCGATTACTTCTCAAGCAAAATATTTATGGGCAACCGGCTTAATAGATGATGTTATTATCAGTAATTGCTATCCATCTGAAAAAGAATTAAAGGAATTGAGTGATTTAATCCATGAACCGATAACTTTTGATATTAAATTAGTGGGAAGCTATACAGATTTAGAAAAGAAAATTATTTTTGAAGAACCACATTTTTATAGAGGTGATGTAAGCGACTATTTGATTCGTTCTACTCAAAGTCGAGTGAAATATAAACAAGAATCATTTCCACCTCATCATACAGTTGCTATAAAAAGAGGCGATGTATTAATCGATAATGATGAATATGGTCAATATAAAGGGGAGTTACAAATTGCTTTAAAACCGATGCTCAACACAGGAAAAGTGAATGTTGTAGGAAAAATAGAAAATCATGACTTGCAACTATTAGATTACTTAAAACCTTGGGCATTCTTTAAATTTAAATTATGGGAGAGATAAAAATGAAAAAAATATTATTAGTTTGTTCAGCGGGAATGTCTACTAGTATGTTGGTTAAAAAAATGCAAGAAACTGCCGATAAAGAAAATAAAGATTATGAAATTGAAGCATTAGCTTTATCTGAAGCTGAATCGAAAATAGATGAAGTTGATGTCATTTTATTAGGACCTCAAGTGAGATTTCAAAAAGCTCAAGTAGAAAAAATAGCTGACGGAAAAGTTCCAATCGACGTTATAGGCATGCAACAATATGGCATGATGGATGGAGAAGGGGTACTTAAACAAGCAGAAAGTCTAATGGAATAAGGTGATTAAATGGAAAAGTACGAACAGATAGCTTTTCAGATTATAACGAATGTAGGCATGGCTAAAAGTACCTATATGCAAGCAATTCAAGAAGCAAAATCAAATAATTTTAATGATTCTTATGATTTAGTTGAAGAAGGCAACAAATATTTAACTGAAGGACATAAAGTTCATAAAGACCTCATCCAATCCGAATCTGCAGGAGAAGAGATTAAACTTAATCTGTTATTGGTACACGCAGAAGATCAACTTATTTCAACTGAAATTATAAAAGAGATGGCGAAAGAATTAATTTATGTTCATGAAAATTATATAAAAAAGTAATTTTAGAAACTAATCAGGCTGGGACATAAATAAATGACTCAGCCTGATTAGTTATGTTGGCAGTAGACATGACAAAGCGATAAAAAATCTTATGAATAGAAAGAGCGATTTTTCATTCTCATTTATGTTAATTATACATTTTTTCGGGTAAATATAACTTAATAAATAAAAGGAGTAATTATAATGTCGAATAGAATTCTAGCTATTACCGGGCCTACGTCTGGTATAGGCAAAAGCACTGTAATTGAATTAGCGTCAGAATATGATATTTTAATATTACTTTGTAGAAACGTTGATAAAGGAGAATCAGTTAAGCAGCTCATACAGGCACGACACCCTTATAAGCGTGTTGATATCATCAAATGTGATTTATCTGATCTAGCGAGTGTAATGCAAGCAGCAACTAATATTTTAAATCGTTATACCCATGTAGATTGCCTGATTAATAATGCGGGTGTCGTTTCTTTAACAAGGCAAAAAACTGTAGATGGTTATGAGCTCATGTTTGGAACAAATTATTTAGGTCATTTTTTATTAACACATACTTTATTCGAAAAAATAATGGAAAGTGAAGATAAACAAATTATTGTTGTATCATCAGGTGCATACAAATATACAGCTATGGGGAATCATAATTTTGCTTACCCACTAAAATTTAACCCAGTTAAATCATATAGTAAATCTAAGTTAGCAGTACTTTACTTTATGCAGGAATTGGATGAACGTTTTAGTAAACATGGATTAAATGTATCGGCTGTACATCCGGGAGCTGTGTCTACTAATTTAGGCAAAACCAAATACAATAAAAAAATTGGTGACTTCATCTACAAAGTATTTGATTCATTTTTTATTTCGCCAGAAGAAGGGGCGCTCTCAACTATTAAAGTGACAAAAAATCGCACTTTATTTAATGGTAAGTATGTTTACGAAGGTAAAGTTGTTCCAGTTGAAAAATATGGATTAAATTATTTCCAAAGAAAAAAATTAATAAGAGATACATTGGAAGAATTGCAATTGGATCAATTTATGTATTTAAATAATAATTATTAACTGAATTCGCTTACATTGGAATAAGTAGGCAAGTTTGATTGTGTTATCTCATATAAAATTTTATAATAGCTATTATCGTAAGAATTTTTACACATTTTATAAAAGGATGAGAAACATGAATAATCATTATATTTTACTTGCAGATTGTAAAGATGAAATAGGAATCACATCTTTAATCTCTACAACTATTAAAAATACAAACTCTAATATATTTCATTTGGATCACTATACAGATGTTCAAGAAAATGAAAATCATTTATATTTAAGAATAGTCTTCGATCAAAATGATGAAGTTAAAGGACTATTAGAAAAAGAACTAAATAGCAGAAATATACATTTCAAAATTTATGACGCTAACACGAAAGTGAAAACTGCGCTACTCGTTTCTAAAGAAGATCACGCTTTAAGTGAGATTATGTTACGAGCAAACAGACAAGAATTTCCTATCGAAATTAGTTGCGTTATAAGCAACCATGAGAATAACAGAAAATTTGTAGAAGACATGGGTATTCCGTTTCATCATGTAGAAGTTACAAAAGATACAAAGCGACAAAGTGAAGAGAAAATAACAGAAATTTGTGAAAGATATGGCGTTGATTTATTAGTATTAGCTAAATATATGCAAATATTATCTCCTGAATTTGTTGATAGACACCACTTGAAAATAATCAATATACACCATTCATTTTTACCTTCATTTATCGGAGCTAATCCATATAAACAAGCGTATACAAGAGGGGTTAAACTAATAGGTGCTACAAGCCATTATGTAACAGAAGACTTAGATGCTGGTCCGATTATCGAGCAAGATGTTGTAAGAGTGAACCATCGCTATACAGCACAAGATATGAAAAATACAGGTCGTCATGTAGAATCAGAAGTACTAGCTAGAGCGGTACAATGGCATTGTGAACATAAAGTGATTGTTAATGGAAACAAGACTATCGTATTTTCTTAATTAAGTATAAAAGGAGCAAGACTAATTGTTCTGAAGTTATAATAGTATCAAATATAAACGGTAACGATTTTGCAAAGTGCTGACGTTGAAGCTTGTACTTTCAAAATCGTATACATACATAAATTCTCCTAATCTGTTAATTAAAACTCCAACGAATTAGGAGAATTATTTTGAACAATCAATTTATGTTCTAAACTTTAAAATAATATATAATGAATTTAAATCAATTCTAAGCGGTGAAAATATGATTAAAACTTATTACATAAATTTAAATGATGAGATAAAAGAAACTACCTTTCCTAGTGAAGTTCAAGAAAAGTATAAATGGATATGGGTTGATATGAACGAGTCAACTGAAGAAGAAACAAATGTACTCGCACAATATTTTGATTTTCACCCATTATCTATTGAAGATGCAACATTGGTACAACAGAGACCAAAATTCAAACAGTATGATGGTTATCAATTTTTAGTATTTCATGCTTTAGATTTAAAAACGCTAGAATCAGAAGAAATCGATATATTCATAGGCGAAGATTATATTGTTACTTTCCATAAAGAACGATTTGAGGAAATTGATACAATTAAAAGAAAACTTTTTAATCGTACGGTACAATATGAAGAACCAAAAGATATATTATTAAATATTTTAGATGATATAACAGATAATTTCTTTCCGTTTATATACGATATTGAAGATAAAGTCTTTAACTTTGAAGATCGGCATAATGTAGATAGTTCTACAAAGACTTTGATTGATGATACTTTTAATTTAAGACAAGAGTTGTTATTAATTAAGAGAACTGTTCAACCAATGAAAGATTTAGTTTATCGGATGCGTGAAGGAAAAGTATTAAATTTGAATGAACAACAATTGTTATATATCATGCATATTAATGATCATCTTATTAAACAGATGGAAATGGTTGATGCTTCACGGGAAATGACAAGTGATATAAGGGATAATTATATTTCATTGAATTCATTTAAAATGAATAACATTATGAAAATTTTAACGATTTATTCTGTCGTATTCATGCCATTAACACTTATAGCCGGTATTTATGGGATGAACTTTGAAAATATGCCTGAATTAAATTGGCACAACGGTTATTACATTGTATTATTCATTATGGTAGCAATAGCAGCAATCATGCTAGTTGTATTTAAAAAGAAAAAATGGTTTTAAAATTACAAAAATATTAGATAATGAGAAAGCGAGTGTCAATCATGCAATATTATGGAGCAATTGAAGCGGGAGGCACAAAATTTGTATGTGCAATAGGTGATGAAGCATTAAATGTTATTGAGCGTGTTTCTATACCAACTACATATCCTGAAGAAACAATGACTGAAGTTATTAATTTTTTCAAAAATTATGAATTGAAAAGTATTGGAATAGGTTCATTTGGACCTATCGATATAAATAAAGAGTCAAAAACATATGGATATATTACATCTACTCCGAAGACTGCTTGGAAAGATTTTGATTTTATCGGTTCAGTAAAAAAATATTTTGACGTACCTATAGCATTTACTACAGATGTTAATGCATCTTTATACGGCGAATATCAAAAAGGAATTGCAAAAAACGTTGATTCAGCAGTTTATTACACTATCGGGACAGGTGTAGGCGGTGGAGCTATGATGAATGGTCGTTACATTCAAGGACTAAGTCATCCTGAAATGGGTCATATGTCTATAAAACAGCATGAAGATGATGATTTTGAAGGTAATTGTCCATTCCATCATACTTGTTTAGAAGGATTGGCGTCTGGACCAGCTATAGAAAAACGTGCAGGTATTAAAGCTAAAGATATTGAAGAACAAGATAAGACTTGGGATATGGTAGCATACTATATAGCTCAAGCGGCTTATAATACAACGCTAATGTTATCACCTGAAAAGATTATTTTTGGTGGTGGTGTCATGCATCAAGATCATTTATTAGATAAAATCCATAAGCAATTTGAAATATTGAATAATAGTTATTTAAATTTACCACCAGTTGAAACTTATATTGTGAAACCTAGTTTAAATGATGACCAAGGCGTAATAGGTTGTTTAGCACTTGCACAAAGCGAATATAAATAAAGGTTAAAAGGGGGATTAAATAATATGGACTTACTAGTGAAATTAGCGGAATATCAAACAATGGAAACAGAAAGACTTATATTGAGACCTGTGTCTTTAGAAGATACGCAATCATTATTTGAATATGCTTCTAATATTGAAAATACAACGCATGTCTTTCCAACACATTTGTCTAAAGATGAAACAAGAGAAGTCATTACAAAGTATTATTTACAATCCCCGTTAGGAAAATACGGTATTATATTAAAAGAAAACGATAAATTTATAGGTACAATTGATTTACGATTGGAAGTAGATCATAAGAGGGCAGAAATTGGTTATGTGATTAACCTAAAGTATAGCGGAAATGGTTATGTAACAGAAGCAGCTAATCAATTGTTGAAATTATCATTTGAAGAAATGGGATTAAATCAAGTTAAAGGTGTGCATAGTACATTAAACCCCAAATCAGGACAAGTTATGAAAAGACTTGGCATGAAAAAAGTAGGCGTAATGCCTAAAAATCGTATTCATAAAGATAAAATAGTTGATGATGTAATATATGCAATAACAGATAATATGTATAAAGAAAATAATAAGCCTAAGACGTAAGAATTGTTTTAAGCAAGTATGCACTTTACAAAAACCAAAATAAATTCTCCTAATTCGTTCATAAAAAACGAATTAGGAGAATTATTTTGAGTGAAAGATTTGTACTCTATACTCACATGTAGTAAAGCATCTTATTTAGATGCTTTTTTTAATTGAGTTAGTACCTTCAATCCATATGCAAATATTCCATATCCAATTAATGAACTAGGTAACCATGATTTCGTTAATTGAATATCTTTATTTTTGTTAAGCAAAGTATATGGTACTAACGTTGAAATTAAGTAAAGTAATAGAACTTTTTGATAACGTTTGTTCAATTTAAACACCTCACTTTGTTACTTTTATTATAATATAAATTTGAGGTGAAATATTATAATATTATTACAAAGTTTAGACATTATGTATTGTCTTTATTCAAATTTAGCAAATGATGATGCATCATGACGAGATGCTCTATCATTGGACATTTCGCCTTTACCAATTGTAATTAACATTGCTGGTACTAAATTATCATCAATATTAAAAGAATCGACAACAGCTTGTTTGTCAAAACCAATCATTGGGCAAGTAGCATAGCCTTCGTCCTCACTGATTAACATTAAATTCATCGCAAATAGTGAAGCACCACGCACCGCTTCATCTCTCTTATTTGTTTCATCTTCAAAGAAAGTATTAACACTTTGGATTAACCCTTCGCGTTTTTCAGCAGGTATATGATTATGCTTTATCCAGTCATCGGCAATATCACCAATTGTATTATGGGCATTTAAATCACCTAGCACGATGAAAGTAGCGCTGGATTCTTTAATTTTAATTTGTTTGTTCGCTGCTTCGTATAGTTTTTCTTTAGCTTCATCAGAATGTGCTACAATCACTTTCCACTGTTGTAAATTCCAAGCAGAAGGTGATAAAGAAGCTTTGTTTAATAATTTTGTTATCGTTTCACGATCCATTTCGTAAGGTTCGTATTGTTTTACTGAACGACGTTTGTTAATGACATCTTGTAATTCCATTAATAATTCACTCCTAAATGTTTATATATTAATCATGATTAAAGTGGTTGGACTTTTCAAATTCTTTGCTTATACATGAACACAAATCATTTTGATATATTGATTGAGTGAAAATTTGTTACAATAAAGGTAATAAGGATAATTTGTAGAAAAAGTTGATTCATAAAAAGGAGCTGTACATATGATAGATATACACAATCATTTGCTTTATGATGTTGATGATGGACCAATTGACGCTGACAGTATGCTTGAATTAGCTAGAGTTGCAGAAGGGTTAGGGATAACTGATTTAGTAGCTACACCACACTATATAGAACACAGATTTAAAAATGATGCTAATATAGTTAAAAACCGAACAAAAGAAGTACAAGCATTGCTAGATGAAAATGGCATAAATTTAAAAGTTCATCCGAGTCAGGAAATCCATATGTTTGGTAAAGAGCTGGAAGGCTTACAGTCCGGTGAATTATTACCAATAACTGAAGGTTCACGCTATGTATTAATTGAATTTCCATTCTTTAGTATTCCAGAATTTGCAGATGAAACATTTGATAAATTATTTAATGCTGGCTATAGACCTATATTAGCTCATCCAGAACGAATAATTCCTATACAAGATAACCCGAAAATATTATTTGATTTAATTGAACGAGGCGCGCTATGCCAAGTTACAGCAGGATCATTAGTTAATAGATATGGAGAAGATGCTAAAAAATCTGCGGATTTCTTATTAGACAAAGATGCTATTCATATAATCGGAAGTGATGCACATAATACTTCGAATAGAACATTCCATTTACAAGAAGGTTACGATTATATTGAACGAACAAAAGGCGTCGAAAAAGTAAATGAACTTAAAGAAAATGCAAGGAAAATATTAAATAATATTGATATATAGAAATTAAGGGTCCGGAACATACATAATTGTCCCGGGCCCTTAATTATTCATACATACCTTTACGTATTACTTTGTAATCAGATAACATTTCTTTTCCTTTTGCTAGGACATTTTTAATCTTATTGCTATTCTTATCAATGATTAAAATATCGGCGTCATAGTTTTCATGAATATGTCCTTTATGATGTAATGTTAATGCATTAGCTACGTTAGAAGTGAACAGTGCTATAATATCATCCCATTTATCTTGATGATAATGTTTGAGTAAATTAAAGAGTTGTTCTGTTAATGTATAACATTTAGCAACATCATACCCAACAAGTTGATTATTGTGGTCAAATTTAGGCAAACTACCGTGACCGTCAGATGAAATAGTGAGTTGAGCGATATCGCCATTATTTTGAAGGTAATAATCTACACAGTCTACAGTATTTGTATCAGCTGTTAAATCTATATAAACACCTTGATTACTTAAAGTGATGCCTTCTTTAAGTAAATCTAAACTTTTGTCGAAATGCGTAATGTATATTTTATTCGCTTTGACATCATAGTTTGCTAGTAAATTATGAATTTGATTTAAGTTATGTTTTCCAGTACCTAAATGAAAGTGAGTAACTCCTGCTTTACCACTCAACATTCCTCCAACAGTAGTTTCTGCAATAATTTTAGCTAGTTCATTTGTGCTAGGTATAGAAGATCTAAAGTCATTAATAGCGATTTCTCCAGTACCAATTACTTTGTCTATTAACATTAAGTCTTCTTTTATAGAATCAGTAATAGTAGTAACGGGTAAGTGATAGTTACCTGTATACATATATGTTGAAATTCCTTCTGCTTCAAGAGCTTTGGCTTTTGCATATAAACTTGAAAGTGTACGAGAAATACCATCTGTACCTATTAATCCTATTACTGAAGTAATACCGCACTCTATAAGTTCAGATAAATTCACCTCTGGCGTCCGCGTCATATAACCTGCTTCGCCTCCACCGCCTAATAAATGAATGTGTGGGTCTATTATACCGGGTATAAGAATATTGTCTTCTGCATCAATTATATTCAAGTTTGGGTCGATATCTTTAAATTTTTCTATATCTATATCACCGATTTTGAGGATGGTTTGACCTTGAATAAGAATTGAATTTTGGCCAATATATTTTGGTGAATAAATATCACCATTTTTTATGATTGTGAACATGAGTTCTGCCCCCTATGAAATTGTATATTGTTACATATTTTAAATTACTTGAATCATTAAAGCAAAGTATCACCGATATTGTCGCAAATTTGTAATAGCTAAATTAATTGTATTTTCTTTCTAGCGAGATTAGAATGAAGAGACATAGTTAGTCTTTTTATATATAAAAGATGTAAGATTTATTAAGTGTAATAAGTTTAAACATAAAGATGTATGAAATAAAGACAATAGAATGTCGGGGAGCGTTATAGATGAAATTAGGAGAGCGTGTTAAACAACGTAGGAGAGATTTAAAGTTATCTCAACAATCACTAGCAAAAGGTATTGCAACACAAAGTCAGATTTCTAAAATAGAAAAAAACGAATTGCAACCGGGATCGCAATTACTATTTAATATTTCTAGAAAATTAAATTGCAGTATGGACTATTTATATGTTGGGGAAGAACTAGATACACAACTTGAACAAAAGTTAAAAGTAATTGAAAGGTTACTTGAAGATAGAGATTACGATGCTTTAACACCTATTATTGATGGCAACTATTTATCAAATAGTTCCACTGACGAAATCGCAGCATCTAAATGGGTGAGATCTATCATAGCTTTTTATAAATATGAAGATATAAATCAAGCAATCTTATTAATAGAAGAAGCGTATAAGTTAATTGATTCAAATATGTTTACTAAATTACAAGTTTCAATTTGTAATACGAGAGCAATTTTCTATTATAGAGAAAGTAATAATCAGTTGGCTAAATCTTCATTAGAAGAAGGTTTGCAAATAGCTAAACGTTTTAACGTAGAGGACAACTATAAAATAAAACTATATTATACTTTATCGAATATTTATTTTAGTGAAGCATTATACGATAGATGCTTAGCATATGCTCAATCAGCATTGGATATTACGATTAATTCTAATAGATATATGCTGTTTAGTGAACTAGTTTATAATATCGTTCAATCGAAAAAAGAAATGAAAATTATTGATGACACAGATATTAA
Organism: Mammaliicoccus sp. A-M4; assembly: GCF_022386955.1. Lineage (NCBI taxonomy): Bacteria > Bacillati > Bacillota > Bacilli > Caryophanales > Staphylococcaceae > Mammaliicoccus > Mammaliicoccus sp. A-M4. Next base: position 105,614 of record NZ_JAJNHH010000007.1, on the reverse strand, counting down.
ACAATTAGAAGTAGCTTTATATATAAGTAATTTATCAAAAAAACATAGTGTAACTATTCTTATAAGAGACTTGATGAAGTCTTTGAAAAATACACATGATGAATAAAAAATAAAGGAGTGGAGGTTGAGACGTATATATCTGTCTCACTTCCATTCCTTTTGAAGTTATATATAATGTAGTTCTTGTTCTAATTTCTGTATTTTATTATAATTTGAATCTGACATAAAAGGATAATTAATATCTAATTGCCGCATGATGCCTAAAGTTGCTATTTCTTCTAAAAGCATATTAGGGTATTTAATTTGAGTTTGTTCATTGAAGAAGTGTTGAATATACTCTGTTTGGTGTATGTATAATTTAGTGAAGTAATAGGCGACCATTGCATATAAATCATCAACGCGTTCGGATAACTTTTCTATAAATAAAAATAATGTTGTTGAAGATTTTGTAGGGATGGTGCCAAAATCTTGATAGTCACCAATTAAAAAGTAGATATTAGGTTGCAAATAAACTTTATATTGTTTTAAAAACAGCAAACGAATATCAAATATAATGTGTACGAGCTGATCGTTTACATGTGATATATTTCGAATGTCATTTTCGATTTTTGGAATAGTATAAGGAAGAGCTGATACAAGATTATCAACATATTTACCAGCATTTGAGAATTCATTAAAATATCTCGTATAGTATAATTCAAATGATGATTTTGTTAATTGATGGTTGTGTATAAAGCTATTCACAGTATTGCTTATAATCATCGTATAACCCCTTCAATATTATTTAACCACTATTATATATGATATTGCCTAAAATAAATAATCTAATCATCAAAAAAAATAATTTGACGTATAGTATGATGTCATGTAATCTTTTGAAGTATTGAAGTTAACAATAAGGAGATTCCAATGGAACAAATAAATAAAAAATCATCGTTTTGGGCACTATCACCTTTAATAGTATTTGTTGCTTTGTTTATAGGTACAGGTATTATTACAAGTGATTTTAATTTTCTACCAATAAATGTTGCTTTATTGATTTCAACTGTTTTTGCATTTATTATTTATCCAAAAACTAATTTAACGAAAAAAATAGACATATTTACAAAAGGGGCAGGCCACCCTAATATTTTATTAATGGTATTTGTATTTTTATTTGCTGGAGCGTTTAGTGAAACGGCTGAAGCAATGGGAGCGGTAAGTTCGACTGTAAACCTTGGTTTATCATTAATTCCACCTCAATTTTTACTAGCTGGTTTATTCATCGTAGGTGCGTTTATCTCAGTTGCGATGGGTACATCCATGGGGACAGTAGCGGCATTGGCCCCTGTAGGTGTTGGTATTTCTGAGTCAACAGATATCTCAATTGCCTTATCGATAGCAACAGTTGTAGGTGGCGCAATGTTTGGAGATAACTTATCGATGATATCTGATACAACTATTGCAGCTGTTAGAACTCAAAAAACTAAAATGGGTGACAAATTTAAAGTGAACTTTTTCATTGTCTTACCTGGAGCGATTATGACAGTTATTATTCTTTGGTTTCTAACTAAAGATTTAGGTATAGCAGAAACAAGTCAAGGTGGCTATTCTTTAGTTAAAGTGATACCTTATTTATTTGTATTAATCGCCGCTTTATGTGGTATGAATGTTTTAATGGTGTTAGTGTTAGGTGTTGTAATTGCAAGCTTTATCGGATTGACCACAGGATCCTTTACAATTAATGAAAACTTAAAAGCCATATCTGACGGTTTAATAGGTATGCAAGATATAGCGATGATAGCTCTATTCATCGGAGGTATTATCGGAATGATTCAATATCAAGGCGGTATTCAATGGTTGCTCAATACTGTAACAAGTCGAGTTAAAACTAAAAAGGGAGCAGAGTTTGGTATAGCAAGTTTAGTAACTACAACAAACTTCGCTACAGCTAATAACACAATTGCTATTATAACTGCTGGACCTTTAGCAAAAGGAATCTCGGAAGATTATGAAATTGACGCCCGGAAGTCTGCCAGCATACTAGATATATTCGCAAGTAGTGTGCAAGGTATCATACCTTACGGAGGCCAAGTGTTAGCAGCAACAAGTGTTGCAGGCATTTCAAGTGTCTCATTGATACCATATTCATTTTATCCTTATTTACTCGTCGTTTGTGGCATAGTATCCATAATCGTTGGGTATCCTAAAAGAAAAGATAAGAGTGTGTAAATAAAAAGAGCTAGGGACATAAATCCTTAGCTCTTTTTTGGATGGGGTTAATCAAAAGCATGAGTTGATATTATTGTTGGATTAACTATGACAATAATCCAAGTAGAGCACCCTTTATTGGATTTACTAGGACAATAATCCAAGTACAGACCCTCTTATTGGATTAACTAGAACAATAATCCAAGTACAGACCCTCTTATTGGATTAACTAGAACAATAATCCAAGTACAGACCCTCTTATTGGATTAACTAGAACAATAATCCAAGTACATACACCTTTATTGGATTAACTAGGACAATAATCCAAATAGAGCACCCTTTATTGGATTAACTAAGACAATAATCCAACTACAGACGCCTTTATTGGATTTACTATGACAATTATCTCCCAGGCTGTTTTATTATAACTAAATTATTTTTCACCTAAATAATCTACTGTAGCAGCAGCAACTGTTTTAGCTGCAATAAGGATTGCACTTTCATCAATATCAAATTTTGGGTGATGGTGGGCATATGTTTCTTTATCTTTTGGACTTGCTCCAACATAGAAAAATGTACATGGTAACTCTTCAGCATAGTATGCAAAGTCTTCTGAAGGTGGCTGTGGTTCACATCTTATAACTTCATTAACTTCGGGAATATTTGCTGATTCAATAGATTGTACAACTTGTTTTGTTAAACTTGGATCGTTATATAATACTGGATAATCATTTGTATATTGTAAGTCACAGTCAACGCCATACATTGCCTCTAATCCTTGGGCTATTCTTTTAATTTCATTTTCCATTAATTCAAGGGCATCATCATTCATTCCTCTAACATCACCTTCTAGTTCAACCTCATTTTTAATGATATTAAATTGTCCTTTTCCATCAAATGATCCTATTGAAATAACGCCCATATCAAATGGATTCAACCTTCTTGATACTATTGTTTGTATTGACATAACGAAACTACTAGCAGCGACAATTGGATCGTTAGCTAAATGTGGAGAAGAACCATGTCCACCTTTACCAGTGATTTTCAATTTGAAAAAGTTGCGTCCAGATTGAACATTTCCTTCTCGGTAATAAACGTTGTTAGCAGGCATAGTACTCATAACGTGTACACCTATAACATTATCTACGCCATCCAATATGCCATCCTTAATTAAATATTGTGCGCCACCTGGAGGTTTTTCTTCAGCTGGTTGATGTATGATAACAATTTTTCCGTTCAATTTATCTTTCATTTCTATTAAACATTCTGCAAGAATCATTAAATACGCTGTATGCGCATCATGACCACAAGCATGCATGATACCTTCATTTTTAGATGAGAATTCTAAACCTGTATCTTCTTTAATAGGCAGGGCATCGAAATCCGCTCTTAACGCAAGTGTCTTGCCAGGATTACCAGAATCAATCGTTACTTTAATGCCATGTATATTTTCTCCGCCTATATTTGTCTCTACAATAGCATCTTTATCTTGATAAAAGTCAGCAATATATTTAGCTGTTTGTTCTTCTTCAAAAGATAATTCAGGGTTCTCATGTAAATATCTTCTGATGGCTATCATTTCTTCTTCTTTATCATTTAACTTATTAAATAAATGTTCTAGCATCTTTTCTCCTCCTATTAATCATTTAATTCCATTATAGTAAAAATTGCTTATGTAATGTTGTAATTAGAAAAGCATGTTGACATAAATATTTGAGAGGAGTAGAATAGCGTAGTATTAGTTAGCAAAGCTAACTTTATTTTTATGAGAAAAGGCGGTATAAAAGAATGAATAATTTTTTTAATAGTTACATAAACGTTTATAGGCCATATATACATCACATTAATGTGATTTTAGAGCCATATGATTTATATGCAGCTCAGTATAGAGTCTTACGTGATATTGCAGGGAATCAACCTACAACACTCGTACAAGTGTCCAAGCGTTCTTTTATAGAAAAGCCTACAGCTCGTAAAATAATCAAAAAGCTTATTGAATTTAACCTTGTTCAAGCCATTAACAGTAAAGAAGATAAACGAGAAAAGTTTTTAACATTAACTGAAAAAGGCGAAGCAATGCATAAAGAAATTTATGAACAAGTCTTAGAATTTCAGAATAAATGTTTTGAAGCAATAGGTGCAGATGAACAAGAGTTATTAAAAGCAGAGGAATTGTTAAACCAATTTCGAAATTATTTAATTGAGGAGGCAACGGAGTAGTGAGTAATCAAATTAAACATCCTATATGGACGAAAGATTTTATATTTAACTTTGTTATTAGTTTCTTTATCTTTTTATCTATGTATTTATTATTAGTTACAGTAGGTGGATATAGTAAAGAAACTTTTCACGTTTCTGATAGCTTAGCAGGACTAGCATCAGGACTATTTATTGTGGGTTCTTTAGTTGGTAGATTTATAACTGGTAAATATATCAACATATTGGGAACGAAAAAAGTATTAGTAATCGGAGGTTTATTATTAGTTATTACTAATGGATTATATTTAGTTTCTGCATCGTCATTCGCATTACTATTAATTGTACGTATTATTAACGGAGCTGCCAGCGGTATTGCAAGTACTGCAACAGGGACAATAGCAGCTTATATAACACCTGCGGATAGACGTAGTGAAGGTATAAGTATGTACAGCTTAAGTATGGTACTAGGGACGGCTATAGGGCCGTTTATAGGGTTGATCTTATATCAACACATACCAATGGAAGGATTATTTATAACTTGTACAACTTTAATTGTTATCGCATTTGTAATGTCAATATTTATGAAGATAGAAACACCGGTAGCAGTACAAAATGAAACTAAAAAAGGATTTAAACTAACGGACTTCTTCTCAGTTCATGCATTACCGATAGCAATTGTTGTTGTTATTGTGAGTATTGCATATTCTTCAGTACTTTCATTTATTCAATTCTTCGCACAAGAAAATAATCTAGTAGATGCAGCAAGTTTCTTCTTCGTTGTATACGCTATTGCAATTCTACTAACACGACCATTTACAGGTAGAATTATGGATCAAAGAGGGGAGAATATTGTAACCATCCCAGCATTTATTTGTTTAGTATTAGGACTATTCCTCATCAGTATAGCAAACAGTGGATTAGTATTATTAATAGCAGGCGCATTTGTAGGATTAGGCTTTGGGAATTTACAATCAATCTTCCAAGCGTTGGTTATCAAAGTATCTCCAATAGAAAAAATGGGATTAGCAACTTCAACATACTTTATAGGTCTAGACTTCGGATTGGGCTTTGGACCATATGTATTAGGTAACTTTACAAACTCAATAGGATATTCAGGACTATACTTCGCAATGGCTATTGTAGCCTTAGTAGGATTAGTAAGCTATTACTTCCTACATATGATTAAGACACAAAAAGCAGTTAATTAAAAAAGAGAGGGGAGCGGAACAGAAATCTTTTAGTGAAATGAGATTCTGTAACGCTCCCTATTTTTTTCTGTCTATTAAAATTTGTATTTATTATTATAAAACTATAAGTATAAAAGGCTAGAAAATCGAATTTTAAAGTTGTTAGACACTCTGAGTATCGCAAGAGAGGGTCCACAACTATTCACACTTTGCTACTTCATCTATTTATATGTATAAAAAAACACGCCATTATACATGGCGTGTTTTATCTTTATATTATCCTTCTAAATCAACTGAGTTAATGTCAATGCCTAATGCTTCAGCTACACCTTTACCGTAATCTGGATCTGCTTTGTAGCAGTTACGGATGTGACGGTGTTTAACTTCGTCAGTAGTACCTTGCATTTCATTTGCAGTGTTTTGGAAGATACGTTGTTGTTGTTCTGGTGATTGTAGACGGAATAATTTACCTGGTTGCTCGTAGTAGTTATCGTCATCTTCACGGAAATCGTGTTCGTATAATTGTCCTTCTACTTCAAGACCTGGTTTTTTATATTCAGGTTGTGATTCGTGTTTGCTATAACTATTTGGATAATAGTTAATTTCGCTACCAAAGTTACCATCAACTCTCATTTGACCATCTCTAGAGAATGGGCATACGTTTTCCGCAGCTTTAGGAGAGTTAACAGGGATTTGCCAATGGTTAACGCCTAAACGGTAACGTTGAGCATCTCCATATGAGAATAAGCGACCTTGTAACATTTTATCTGGTGAGAAATCAATACCAGGAACGATGTTAGTAGGTGCGAATGCAGCTTGTTCTACATCTTGGAAATAGTTCTCTGGGTTACGGTTTAATTCGAATTCACCAACTGGAATAAGTGGGTATTCGTCTTTGAACCATACTTTAGTTAAATCGAATGGATTGTCTTTATGATTTCTAGCTTGTTCTTCAGTCATAACTTGAATGTACATTTTCCATTTAGGGAAATTGCCTTCTTCGATTGCGTTGAATAAGTCTCTTTGACTTGATTCACGGTCTTTAGCAATAACTTGTTCCGCTTCTTCAGCAGTGTAGTTTTCAATACCTTGTTGAGTTCTGAAGTGGAATTTAACCCATACTCTTTCGCCTTCATCGTTGTACATTGAATAAGTGTGAGAACCGAAACCATGCATGTTACGGAAACCTTTTGGAATACCTCTGTCAGTCATCAAGATTGTTACTTGGTGTAATGCTTCAGGTAAAAGTGTCCAGAAGTCCCAGTTTGATTGTGGGTTATGCATGTTTGTTTTTGGATCACGTTTAACAACGTGGTTTAAACTTGCGAATAATTTAGGATCACGGAAGAAGAATACAGGTGTGTTGTTACCAACTAAGTCCCAGTTACCTTCTTCTGTGTAGAATTTAAGTGCGAAACCACGGATATCACGTTCTGCTTCTGCAGCACCGCGTTCACCAGCAACTGTAGAAAAACGTGCAAACATTTCTGTTTGTTTACCGATTTCTGAGAAGATTTTCGCGTTTGTATATTGTGTAATATCATGTGTTACTGTAAAAGTACCAAAAGCACCAGAACCTTTGGCGTGCATACGGCGTTCTGGAATAACCTCTCTATCAAAATGCGCCATTTGTTCTAAGAAATAAATGTCTTGCATTGAGATAGGGCCACGACGACCAGCAGTCATAGTATTTTCACGATCTGATACAGGTGCACCAAAAAGACCTGTAAGTTTTGAATTGTTAGTCATAATTGTCCTCCTATGTTTCCTTAATTATAATAATTCTAATTTCATACTTATTATAATTTAAACTGAGCAAAGAGACAAGTAAAAGAATTATTATAATTAGAAAAAATATAAGTAATTGTGAACATGTTGTTCACTTTAACTACCCTATAGGTGAATAAAATAAACATTTTACAATAAAAATGCTGTATTTTTAAAGTTTTACTTAATATTTATGATAATGAATAAGAATAGTAAAATTTAGCTGAGTGAGAAAATATAACCACAATTGATTATAAAGAATATAAATAATTAAAAAAGAGTACATGAAAATGTACTCTAAACGAAAATTACTATTATTTAGTAGAATTTCTATCGATAAATAATGGTTGTATGTCAATTTGTTTTAGTATGATTTCTTTTGCTTTTTCAGGTCTAATGTCTAACTCTGGAATATCCGTTAAATTAACGTATACATAATCGATATTATTTTGATTATGATTATTAGGAATATTTTTAATATGTTCGTCTAAATCAAGTTTGTACATAAATAAAATTTCATGAATAGACGTATTTTGGTATTCAAAGAAATTTTGTATTGTAGTAACGAATTGTACCTCATTACATTCAATGCCTAACACTTCATTAATTTCTCGCTTAATTGCCGAATCTGAGCTTTCGAAATATTGAACGCGCCCACCAATTAAGGCATAGTAATTCCTTTTTTTATCATAGTGAAAGTAATAGTGATTATTCGATTTAATGATAGCACCAACTCTAATATTTAACATACCATCCCCAGATTGTAATGTTAAGTCCATATCATTCACCCCTTAATGAATTAAAATAATTTCAATATTATTATACCGATAAAGACTAAAGATGCGCCAACAGCTCTTCTTAAAGTAATTCTATACCTTGGCGTGTTAAACATACCGAAGTGATCGATGATTAATCCCATTAGCATTTGTCCAAATATAACAACCATTAATGTTAGTGCAGCACCCAATTCTGGCATTAGTAGAATATTAGTTGTTACAAATACAACTCCTAAAGGTCCACCGATGAAATAAATAAGTTTGATTCTACCTTGCCCTTCCTGGTTTAATTTAAAATGTACTCTTCTAACTATAATAAGAGATAGTATTAGTAATACTATCGTACCAATCGCGAAAGAAATGAGCGATGATAAATAGAAAGATTGAACTTCATATCTTAATGCACTATTGATGGCGGTTTGGATAGGTGGTAAACAACCAGTAAACAAACCTAAAATCATCCAAAATTTTGTGTATTGCGTTTCATTCGTAATAATTCTTGCAGATTTCTTTTTATAATTCATAAATATTATACCAATTAACATCAGCAAAACGCCGCTAATTCTGCCTATATTAATAGTATGAACTTCTGCATCGAATAAGCCAAATTGGTCGATAAATAGTCCCATAATAATTTGACCTGATACTGTCATTACTACTGTCAAAGCAGCGCCAATTCTTGGCAAGAGCAATAAATTTCCTGTTAAGAAAACTACGCCTAGCATACCACCAGTAAACCATACATAAGAAAATTCTTGGTTCATAATGAAAGACGGTGTTAATTTTTGAGGGTTCATTATTAAATTAATAATGATTAATGTTAACGTACCAATTAAAAATGAATAAAAAGAAGCAAGGATAGGCGATTTTGTATAACTTCCTAATCTCGTGTTTATTGATGTTTGAAGTGGTACACATAGACCAGCTAAAACACCTAATATAATTAGTAATATCAAGTTAGCTTACTCCTTATCTATTATTTCTTCAGCTTTTTGATAATATAATGCCTGTTCTTTATCAGGTACCATATTACCTCCAGTAGACCACACAAGATGGGTTGCATTTTCTGTATCTTTATTAATTTCTATTATATTTTTTACACCATGGAAGCCTGATGTTGCAGATGGTTCTATAAAGATGTTTTCTTGATCTTTTAAAGTTTTTAAATAAAGATATAGTTGATCATCTTCTACAGTACAAGCACCATATAACAATGATGTCATTATATCTCCAACTAGTTTTGAAGGCCTGCTAACAGCTAAACCATCTGCTACAGTCTTACCAGTTAAACGGATATCTTGTACGCTAATGGCATCATGTAATTTAGTAACCATACCTAAAGTCATACAAGGTGCTTCCGTAGGTTCTATAAATACGGGATGAACATTTTTTCCAAAAATCATTTTAAGGCCAAAAGCTACGCCTCCTGGGCCACCACCAACACCACATGGTAAATAAACAAATAGAGGATGATTGTCATCTACAGTGATATTTCTTTCCTCAAGTTGTTTATAAACACGAAGTGCACTTACTGCATATCCTAAGAATAAATCACTTGAAGATTCGTCATCTACAAAGTGACAATAAGGATCGTTTTGAGCAAGTTGTCTGCCTTCTTTAACAGCATAGCCATAATCTTGAACGTGTTCTACAACTTCCACACCTTTAGATTTTAATAAAGCTTTTTTCCATTCTTTTGCGTCTTGTGACATATGTACTGTGACTTTAAACCCTAATTTCGCACTCATAATACCTATACTTAAGCCTAAGTTTCCTGTGGAACCTACAGCTATGCGATATTGTGAAAATAAATTTTTGAATTGGTCAGTTGCTAAAATACTATAATCACTATTTTCAGTGAAGTTAGTCTTTTTAATAGCTGTTTCTTCTGCAAATTTCAAAACTTCGTAAATACCACCGCGTGCTTTAATAGAACCTGAAATAGGTAAGGCGTGGTCGCCTTTTAAAAGCAATTGACCTTTTAAATTAGGAAATTCTATATTTTTAAATGTATCTAATGAAAAAATTTGAGACTCGATTTTTCCATTGTTTTCTTTTGTCTCTGGAAAAACTGTTTTTATATATGAAGAAAAACGGCTCAATCTTGCTTCCGCATCTTTAATATCATCAATTGTAAAAGGAAGCGAGGAATCGGACTGATAGTCTGGGTTTTGCCAAAAAATTTCTTCATGGTTTACCATTTTAGAAATGATGGGATTTTGATTTTTAAGTGTTTGTACGTTGAAAGTCATATAATACGCTCCTTTTTATAAACTGTTTTAATCATGTCATACAGCTATACTTCAACTATAGATAGTCATGATTTAAAAATAAAAAATCTATACATAACACATTATCCAGGCTAGGTTTGCTTAGAATAAGTTTGGTTATGCATAGATAGATTTAATCTCAAATTAAGACGTATATAAATCTTGAGTTGGTGAAGCAATTGGTTCAGTCTGTTTAAGTATGGCTCTTACATATAATATTGAAACAATAATAAATACTACAGCGCCACCAATTAAAGCAGTGTTATAAGGGAGGGATAAGCTTTCTGGTGCATATAACACATATACGCTGACAGCTCCTGTCATAAACAATGCTGGAATCCCAGCAACGAGATGTGCTTTATTATATCTAAGTAAATAACTCACACTAACCCATAACATGACAGTTGCGACAATTTGATTTGTGAAACCTACATATCTCCATAAGAATGAATAATCGATTGTAGATAGAAAGAAAGCAGGAATACCAACAGCAAAACTTGCAGCGATCATTAAAGCTTTAGAATTTATGCTCACTTTATCTTTAACAAAATCTTCTATAATCATTCTAGAACTTCTTAATGCAGTGTCACCGGTAGTAATCGGTAAAATAATAACACCTAGTAATGCTAATACACCGCCTACAGGTCCTAGTAATTGAATTGAGATTTGATCTACAACACCTGCTGGTCCTATTGATTGTAACTGACTTGCTAAACCTTTAGTACCACCAAAGAAAGTCATACCAGCTGCTGCCCAAATAAGAGCAATAATACCTTCGGAAATCATGGCACCATAAAATACTTTTCTGCCTTCTGATTCATTTTTAACAGTTCTTGAAATAATAGGGCTTTGAGTACAATGGAAACCAGAAATAGCACCACATGATATTGTTACCATAAGAAGGGGCCATACTGGGATGCCACTAGGATGTAAGTTTTGAACTGTAATTTCTGGGATTGGTTTTCCACTAAATATCAACGCAACTGCTACGCTAACAGCCATCACAATTAAAATAACACCAAATATTGGATAAATACGACCAATTATTTTATTAATAGGAAGAATAGCAGCAAGAATAAAGTACGCAAATATGATAATTAATGCTACCAAGAATGAAATAGGTGTTTTTGATGAAAGTAGTTGTGCTGGACCAGCTACGAAAGCAGCAGCAACTAACACCATAAGCACGACAGATACAATATCTGTAAATACTCTAATAAACTTACCTAAATAATGTTGTACAAGTTTAGGAAACTGTGCGCCACCATGTCTTAAACTAAGCATACCTGAAAAGTAATCATGCACGCCACCTGCGATAATACATCCTACTACTATCCATATAAATGCGACTGGACCATATAATGCACCTGAAACTGCTCCAAAAATAGGTCCAAGCCCCGCTATATTTAATAATTGTATCATCCAACCTTTCCAGGCAGGCATTGGTACAAAGTCCATGTTATCTTGCTTACTATAAGCAGGTGTTTCTTTATCTGGATAGATTTCGAAAACACGCTCTATGTATTTTCCATAAAAAACATAACCTAAAATCAATATGATAATGGAAGAAATAAATGTAATCATCGCTAGAACCTCTTTCAAAATAGAATAACAATAGATTAGCAAAGTTCCGTATACTTAGCAATAAAATTTTAGAAATTTCAGATAATTAATATTGTTAAATTCTACAAATGTTTGCATTAGTAAAAATGTAAAATTATAATTAAAATAAGTCATTTAAAAATATTGGGTAATATGACTTTTATGGGCAGAATTGAATAAGAGGGGGACAATGATATGCAAGAACATCAAATATTAACAATTGATGGTACAGATTATCTTGTAGAAGAAGGTATGAGACTTTTAGATTTTATAAAAGCTCAAGAGTTGTCTTTTGTTCCATCAATTTGTTATAACGAATCACTTGGTCCAATCGAAACGTGTGATTCATGTATTGTTGAAGTAAATGGACAACTTCAAAGAGCATGTAGCACAATGATTGAAAACGGTATGGTTGTAAATACTCAAAAAGAAAATGTTAAATCAGCACAAAAACAAGCACTAGATAGAGTTCTTGAGCACCACGAACTATATTGTACAGTATGTGATTACAATAATGGTGATTGTGAAATTCATAATACTATGGGCGAATTTGGTTTGGAACATCAATCAATACCATTTAAATCTAAAGGTTATGAAGAAGATTTTGGTGCTTTTTATAGATACGATCCAGACCAATGTATATTGTGTGGTAGATGTGTAGAAGTATGCCAAGACGTTCAAGTAAACGAAACTTTAACGATTGATTGGAAACGTCAACAGCCAAGAGTAATTTGGGATAATGATAAAGCAATAGATGAGTCAAGTTGTGTGAACTGTGGACAATGTGTCACAGTGTGTCCTTGTAACGCATTAATGGAAAATGACATGCTCGGACAAGCAGGTTATATGACGGACCAAAAACCTGGTCTACTGCGTTCAATGATAGAGTTAACTAAAAAGGCAGAAACAGGATATGGACCATTGTTTGCTATATCAGATTCTGAAGCGGCAATGCGTGAAGAAACTATCGAAAAGACAAAAACAGTTTGTACATATTGTGGAGTGGGTTGTTCATTCGACGTATGGACTAAAGGTAGAGAAATTCTAAGAGTATTACCACATGAAGATTCTCCAGCTAATCACATTTCAACATGTGTGAAAGGTAAGTTTGCTTGGGATTACGTCAATTCAGAAGACCGTTTATTAAAACCACTTGTACGTAAAGAAGGTTATTTCCAAGAAGTAGAATGGGAAGAAGCAATTGAACTTGTTAGTAAGAAATTCTCTGAAATCAAAAACGAATACGGTAAAGATGCATTAGGATTTATTTCTTCATCTAAATGTACAAATGAAGAATCTTATTTAATGCAAAAGCTATCTAGACAAGTAATTGGTACTAATAATGTAGATAACTGTTCCCGTTATTGCCAATCTCCAGCAACTCAAGGTTTATTTAGAACAGTTGGTTATGGTGGAGACTCAGGTTCAATTGAAGACTTAGAGAAAGCAAATATGGTTATTACTATTGGAACGAATACTGCTGAAGCGCACCCAGTTATCGCAAGTCGCATTAAGAGAGCACATAAATTACTAGGACAAAAATTATATGTGTTTGATATTAGAAAACACGAGATGGCTGACCGTGCAGATAAGTTTTATCAACCTACACCAGGGACAGATTTAGTATGGTTATCAGCATTGTCCAAATATATTATCGATCAAAATTGGCATAATGAAGCCTTTATTTCTGAATATGTTAATGATTTTGATGAATACTATGAGAGTTTGGCACCATTTACGCTCGAATATGCTGAAGAAAGAACAGGTATTAGTAAAGATGATTTAAAAGCGCTTGCTAAAGAAATTGTTCAAACAGAAGCCGTTTCAATTTGTTGGGCTATGGGTGTAACACAACATCGCGTAGGTAGTGACACAAGTACAGCTATATCTAACCTTTTACTAGTGACTGGTAACTATATGAGACCAGGAACAGGAGCTTATCCATTAAGAGGACATAATAACGTTCAAGGATGTAGTGATATGGGCAGTATGCCTAATACATTACCTGGTTATCAAGATGTTACTGATGCAAAAATACGTCAACCCTTTGAAAAAGCGTGGAATGTAGAGTTAGATAGTGAAGTTGGGTTAGACAATCATGAAATGATAGATAGTATACATGAAGGTGAATTACGTTCACTTTATATAAAAGGTGAAGATACAGTGGTAGTCGATGCTAACCTTAACTATGTTAGATCTGCTTTTGAAAAAATAGACTTCTTAGTTGTGCAGGATCTATTCTTCTCAAAAACAGCAGAATTTGCAGACGTTGTTTTACCCGCGTCACCATCATTAGAGAAAGATGGGACATTTACGAATACTGAAAGACGTATTCAAAGAATTAATAAAGCATTAGATCCGCTTGGAGATTCCAAACCAGATTGGGAAATTATTCAATTGATTGCTCAATCATTAGGAGCAGACTGGGATTATAAACATCCTAGTGAAATTTGGTTTGAAGCACAAAGTTTAATGCCGTTAGTAAGAGGTGCAACATACGATAGATTAGAAGGTTATAATAGTTTACAATGGCCGATGAATGAAGATGGTTCTGATACACCATTACTATATACTGAGCAATTCCATTTCCCTGATGGTAGGGCGAGATTGTACCCATTAGAATTCAATGTAGAATCTAAAAAGACTGAAGAAATGTCACTTCATGTTAATAATGGGCGAGTATTAGAACATTTCCATGAAGGTAATATGACATATCAAGTACCTGGTTTAGCTTATAAATTACCAAAGAATTTCTGTGAAATTTCAAAAGAATTGGCAGAAGAACATGGTATAGAAAGCGGTGCACGAGTGAAAGTCACATCTAAAGCTGGTACAACAGAATTGAATGTACAAGTTACAGATAGAGTGTCAGGTAATCATATTTACATTCCATTGAACGACCAAAACGAAGGTGCACCAAACTTTGTTACAGATAGTGACGTTGATAAGGATACGAATACACCAGCATATAAAGATAACTATGCAAAGCTTGAAGTCATTACAAAAAATGGTCGTGCGCCAATACCAAAACACAATTATAGATTTGGTACGAGAAATCCACAAATCAGTGTTAGAGTTCAAGATAAATGGGAAAGACCAGATTATACATTCCCAAATAAAGGTGGCGAATTATAATGGGTGAGAGAATTAGAGTCATTAAACGAATGGAAGAGCCGAAAGAATACAAAATTGAAAAGGATATGAAAATCCTGCAAGAAAGATTGAGCGATAAAAAAATTGCTATTGAAAAAGGAATAGATATACTCGATGCTTTAGAAAAAGCAGAAGCATTAGATGCTGTACATGCAGCTATCGTTCAAAGAAAAGTTATAACGGGGAACATTGTAACAGAATTAAATAAAGAACAGTATGAAGGTATATTAGATAATATAGGCAACGTATTGTTTATGTTTGGAGATTTAGATTTAGAAGAAGCTTCTGTATTTGTGAAAAAGATAAATAACGGAATGAGAGTAGCAAATAGAGCCAATTCGAATAATAAAACTTCAGTTAAAGATTTATTAGGCGCATTAAAAGACCCAGAAATAAATAGCAGTATAACAATGCTGTTGAATTTCTTAAAAGGTATGAGCAGAGAAGAATAATGAAATGAAGGAGAGTCCGGGACATAAATAATTGTTCTGGGCTCTATTTTTATATTATTTAAAAATATAAAATAAACGGTTTTATTGATATTTGTTATATTTTAAGATAAGTTTATAACGTAATATGGTTATATTAAAAGAAAAGGTGTGAGAATCATTAACTTTTTGAAAGATAGATTCACCCTAATATTAGGACTCATTATTATATTTGTATTTATTATTTTATTAATTATTTTCGAGTCTCCTTTTTTCAAGAATCATCAAACACATACTTATGAAGAAGCTTTGGAAATTCAGACAAAGAGTGATTCACCAGCTGTGACACAAAAAGATAATAAATTTGTGTATGCAGATAAGAAAGATATCGATAAGTATATGGATATTGATAAGAGTAAAACAGATTTACAATTCATGGATATATCTGAAAAAGTTGATATATCTGAAAAACAAGTTAAAGATATTTTAAAAGATAAAGGTGTTTTGAAAGGTAAAGAAAAAGCATTTTTAAACGCACAAGATAAGTATAATATTAATATTATTTATTTATTAAGTCATGCTTTCATAGAAACTGGAAACGGCAATTCTGAGTTGGCTAGCGGTGTTAAAATGTCCAATGGAAAAACTTTTTATAACTTTTATGGCATTGGTGCTTTTGATCAAGACGCAGTTGAAACAGGAAGCAGTTATGCGCGTAAGAAGGGGTGGACTTCACCTGAAAAAGCAATAGATGGTGGCGCAAGATTTGTAAGGAAAGATTATCTAGATAATGGACAAGATACTTTATACAAAATGAGGTGGAATCCTTACAATCCAGGACAGCATTTATATGCGACTGATGTGAACTGGGCGACAAGTATTGGTAAGATTATGGAAAGTTATTATGATAAACATGATTTAAAGAAAGCTGAAATATATAAAGATTATTATAAATAATAGATAACTCTAGTTCTTAATATTGATAATAAGAACCCCGAAAGTTACTAATAATTTAACTTTTGGGGTTTATTAATTGAACTGGGGTTTATTAATTGAACTGGGGTTATTTATCGTAATGACTTCATGTTAAAATATAGTTATATTAATTATAATTGAGAAGTAAAGATTTTTATTTTAAAGAAAGTAGTGAACAAAATGAAAATAGCAGTAATTGGTGGGGGAATAGGTGGCTTAACTGCTGCTGGTTTACTTTATCAAACGGGGCATGATGTACAAGTTTATGAAAAAAGAAATGACTTGAATCAAGTAGGTGCTGGGATAGGCATTGGAAGCAATGTACTAAAAGCATTAAAGCCTTACAAAATGACATATGCAATTGAACAAGAAGGACAAGCCCTTAACAAAATCGAAATTCGAACTAATTTAGATTCATTTTTAAACACTTTAAAAATGAACCAAGATGAAGAACAAAATATAACAATTCATAGAAGTGTTTTGCATGAAATATTAAAAACACATGTACCTCCAGAACGTATAAATTTAGATTATAAATTAAAAGAATTTAAACAAACTCCAGATAATATAAGGTTATATTTTGAAAATGGGCAAGAAGCAGAAGCTGATTTAGTTATCGCAGCAGATGGCTTGAATTCAAATATTAGGAAACAAATTCAACCAAAATCTGAACCTAAATACGCAGGGTATACTTGTTTCAGAGGCGTTGTAAATGAAAACTTGAATATTGATCGAACTACTGCATTAGAATATTGGGGACATAAAGGTAGATTTGGAATTGTACCTTTAAAGGATGACGAATTATATTGGTTCTGTACAATGAATGCCAAAGAGAACGATTTACAGTTTAAATCATTCGAAAAGCCTCATCTTCAAGCATATTTTAATCAATATCCTGATGAAGTACGTAATGTATTAGACGCTCAAGAAGAACTTGGTATTTTGCACCATGATATGTATGACCTTACACCATTAAAATCATTCATTTCAGGAAGAGTAGTATTATTAGGTGATGCAGCTCATGCAACGACGCCAAATATGGGACAAGGAGCAGGACAAGCTATTGAAGATGCTGTTACTTTAACCAACTTATTAAAAGAAAAAGACGTTGATGCAGCATTAAAAAGATACAATAAACTAAGAGTTAAGCACACTAGAAAAGTAATTAAAAAATCTAGGAAAATTGGAAAAGCTGGACAGGCATCCAATACGATGAAAATAAAAATGAGAAATAAAATGCTGAAATCTATGTCTTCAAAATCATTAAGTAAAAAAGTTAAATTTTTACAAAAAGCGAAATTAAAATAATTTATGAATAGGCTAATTAAAAATTAAGAAAGGGAGTGGGACAGAAATCTCATTTTATTAAAAAGATTTCGTAGTCCCACCTCGGCAAGGATGACTAGGTAAGAAAAAAACTTGTTATAAGCGCATTCTCATACCAGTCAGCTACTGCCAATACAAAAAGAGAGTCTGGGACAATTATTTATGTCCCAGACTCTTTTAACATAACTGAACTGATTTTTAATGTGAAATATCTGAAGTTGAAATGCCTGTCGCTGATTTAACTTGCACTTCTTGGAATTTATCATGAGATTCTGATTTGCCTAAGAAAGTCCCTAAAAATGCACCAATAAATCCTGCTGGAACTGATATGATTGCAGGGTTTGATAATGGGAATATTGGTGACATTGTAATAAATGCTGTTCCTTCTGGGTTCATGACATTTGGACTTAATATTACGAGTACAAGTGACACAATTAAGCCAACAGCTATACCAGTAATTGCACCATGAGTATTAAATCTCTTCCAAAATATTGTGAATATAATAACAGGTAAATTTGCGCTTGCTGCGACACAGAATGCTAATGATACTAAGAACGCTACATTTAAATTCTGTGCAAATAAGGCTAGTATAATAGATACAACTGAAACCGCTAATGATGCTAATTTTGCTGCTTTCATTTGCTCACGCTCACTAATTTTCCCTTTTTTTATAACTTGCCCGTAAATATCATGCGCGAAAGCAGATGCTCCAGTCAATACTAATCCAGCTACTACTGCTAATATCGTAGCAAATGCTACGGCTGAAACAAATGACATTAAGAAGTCTCCGCCTAACTTTGCAGCTAATAATGGGGCTGCCATATTACCAGCAGGGTTAGCGTTTATGATTTCTTCACGTGTTAATAATGCAGCCGCACCAAATCCTAGTAATATCGTTAAAATATAAAATATACCAATAATCCATGTTGCCCACATTACAGAAGATCTTGCTGTTTTGGCATCTTTAACTGTAAAGAATCGCATCAGTATGTGAGGTAAACCTGCTGTACCAAATAGTAAAGCAATAATTAGTGAGATATTATCTAAAGGCGGTTTACCTTGTGAGCCAGGGTTGATAAATTCACTTTTAAAAGCAGGTGATTTAATATTGTGCATTTCACCAAACATAGTAGAAAGATTGAAATTAAAATGTAATAGCACTAAAAATGAAATAATAATAGTACCAATCATAAGTAATACAGCTTTAACCATTTGAACCCAACTTGTTGCAGTCATACCACCAAACAATACATAAATTGTCATCATGATACCGACCAAAATAACAGCAAGTGTATAAGGTATACCGAATAGCAATTGAATAAGTGCACCAGCTCCAACTAATTGAGCTAACATATAGAAAATAACAATAGTAATGGAAGATACTGCTGCCATTGCTCTAACTTTTTTTAGCTCAAATCGTGCAGCAATCATATCTGCTAAAGTATATTTACCTAAGTTTCTTAAAGGCTCTGCAACAATGTATAACACAATGAGATACGCGGTTAAATAACCGATACTATAGAAGAAACCATCAAATCCCCATAATGCGATGGCACCCGCTATACCTAAAAATGATGCAGCTGATAAGTAATCACCAGCAATTGCTAACCCATTTTGCCAACCTGTTAACCCGCCTCCAGCAGTATAAAAGTCATTTGCTGATTGCGTTCTTTTAGATGCAAAATATGTAATAAACAATGTAATACTAACAAATAGTATAAACATAACGACGACAATTACATTCATTTGTTTTGCCCCTCTCTATGCGCCATTAATAATGCTTCAGCATCTTTATCAAAAGATTTAGCTTTACGCATATATAAAGTGACAAGTGTCCATACCATAATGAATAATAATAATGCGTAAATCCATGCCCAAGAGATATTCCAAAATGCAATATTATTCAAGATATTTGTATATCCAGTCAATACTGGAAATAGCAGTGTAGCAAAAATAAAGAATATAGATATAGGAAATATAAAGTTATTTCTTTTTTTCACAAGTTCTTTAAACTTTGGATCTGCTGCTAAACGCTTGAAATCATGCTCAGCCATACTTATAACCCCCTTGTTTTTGGATGTAAAAATACATCTTAAGTTTCATTTTATTGATTGTTCACAAAGTTGTCAATATTTTATTGATAACGCTTACATTAATAAAAATTCATCAAGAAAATGTGAATAAAGTATTTAAGTGAAAAAATACAATATAGATATATGAATATTTAGAAAAGTTAGATTATAGGTATTGACGTTAAAGGTAAACATCAATATAATTCTTATCATAATAATAAGAATTCGGAAGGGATAAATGTTATGATAGAATTTAAAAATGTGAATAAAATTTTCCAACAAAAGAATTCTGAAATACAAGCACTTAAAGATGTAAGTTTTAAAGTAGAAGAGCAAGATATATTCGGTGTTATCGGATATAGCGGTGCGGGGAAGAGTACTTTAATTAGGTTAGTGAATGTATTAGAAGAAAAGACATCTGGAGAAGTATTAGTAGATGGTCATGATGTGAATAAATATTCGAAGAAAAAGTTACAAGTCATTAAGAAAAATATAGGAATGATATTTCAACATTTTAACTTGTTAAATTCAAAGACAGTTTTTAATAACGTAGCTATGCCTTTAATTTTACAAGGTAAAAATAAAAATGACATTAAAGATAAAGTGAATGAATTGCTTGAATTTGTTGGTTTAGAAGACAAAGGTAAACAATATCCAAATGAATTATCAGGTGGTCAAAAACAAAGAGTAGCAATTGCTAGAGCATTAGTTACAGATCCTAAAATCTTATTATGTGATGAGGCAACAAGTGCGCTTGATCCTGCAACTACAGATTCAATTTTAAAACTGCTAAAGAGAGTTAACGAACAATTTGGAGTCACAATATTATTAATTACACATGAAATGAGTGTTATCCAACAAATATGCAATAAAGTAGCGGTTATGGAAAATGGTGAAGTTATTGAAATTGGTCCTGTATTAGATGTGTTTAGTCACCCCCAAACATCAACTGCTAAAAACTTTGTATCAACTGTGATAACTACAGATATATCTTCAAACTTAAGAAAACTTATTCCTGAAGATAAAACTGCTACAGACATTAAATTATACATAGATGGTGAACAAGTGACACATAGTATTATCAATGATTTAATCACTAAATTCCACGTACAAATAAATATACTGTTTGCATCAATGTCAGACATTCAAGGTACACCAGTAGGTTATTTAACACTACGTCTGAATGGAGAACAAGAAGCAATTCAAAATAGTTTTCAGTATTTAACAGATTTAAATATTGAATATGAGGAGGTTGAAGCATAATGTTTGGATCATCTTTAGATTCATCTCAACTATATGACGCTATATACCAAACGCTATACATGGTTACTGTTTCTTTAGTAATCGGTGCATTAATTGGTATTCCTTTAGGTATTTTACTTGTTATAACTAGAAAGAATGGTATTTGGCCAAATGCTTTTATATATCATGTGCTAAATCCAGTTATTAATATATTCCGTTCGGTACCGTTTATTATTTTACTTATTGCTATTGTACCTTTTACTAAAATGATTGTGGGTACATCTATTGGAACTTCTGCAGCAATAGTACCTTTAACAGTCTATGTTGCGCCTTATATTGCAAGATTAGTAGAGAACTCACTGTTAGAAGTGAATTCAGGCGTCATAGAAGCGGCACATTCTATGGGAGCATCACCGTTTCAAATTATTCGACATTTCTTATTACCTGAAGCACTAGGGTCTTTAATTCTAGCATTAACAACATCTATTATCGGTTTAATTGGTGCTACAGCGATGGCCGGTGCAGTAGGTGGAGGCGGTATTGGTGACTTAGCTTTAGCTTATGGTTATCAACGTTTTGATACAATTGTTATTGTTATTACGGTCGTTATTCTAGTCATTATGGTACAACTTATCCAATCTTTAGGTAATGTATTGTCTAAAATTGTAAGAAGAAGTTAAAAAAGTATTGACTTAGAGTAATATGATAGGTATTATCAGAATTAATCAAATAAAAATTATCAAGAGAGATTGAGGGATATGGCCCGATGAAATCTCAGCAGCGGACTCTATAAAGAGAACTGTGCTAAATCCATCAAGTTTTAAACTTGGCAGATAAAGTTAATCCCTTTTGAGCTAAGCTTAAAAGGGATTTTTATTTATATACATAAGAAAAGGAGCGAATAAAATGAAAAAAGTATTAACATTATTAATGACATTAGTTTTACTATTAGCAGCATGTGGTGATAAAAAAGATGATAAAAAGGTAACAGTGGGTATCGCTTCAAATGATACTGCTGTATGGGATAAAGTAGCAGAATTAGCTAAAAAAGAAGATATTAATGTAGAGGTTAAACAATTTTCGGATTATAACGTTCCCAATAAAGCATTGTCAGACGGTGATATTGATTTAAACTCATTCCAACATTTTGCATTTTTAGATCAATTCCAAAGAGCAAATAAAGGAACAGAAATCACACCAATTAGAACAACTGTGTTCGCTCCACTGGGTATTTATTCTAATCAAATAAAAGATATTAAAAATTTAAAAGACGGTGCTAAAGTTGTTATACCAAACGACGTTTCTAATCAAGCTAGAGCTTTAAAATTATTAGAAAAAGCAGGGTATATTAAATTGAAGAAAGACTTTGGATTAGATGGTGGTCCTAAAGATATAGTTGAAAATAAAAAGAATTTAAATATTAAAGCAGTCGATGCTCAACAAACAGCTAGAGCGTTAGATGAAGTAGATATCGCTGTTATAAATAATGGTGTTGCATCTAAAGCCGGATTAAATCCTAAGAAAGACCCTATCTATTCAGAAAACCCAGATGCAAATGCTGCTAAACCATATATCAACTTTATAGCTGCAAATACAAAAGATAAAGATAATAAAACTTTAAAAAGAGTTGCTGAGCTAT
Source organism: Mammaliicoccus sp. A-M4 (assembly GCF_022386955.1). Taxonomy (NCBI): domain Bacteria; kingdom Bacillati; phylum Bacillota; class Bacilli; order Caryophanales; family Staphylococcaceae; genus Mammaliicoccus; species Mammaliicoccus sp. A-M4. The sequence continues at coordinate 82,788 of NZ_JAJNHH010000007.1, read as the reverse complement.
ACCATTCAGAAGAAGCGAAAGAAGCTCTGAAAGAAGACACTAAAGACGGAGAAATTGTAGTTGATTTAAAACAAGAAGAAATTAAAGAAATACAGGATTCATTAAAATAAAAAAGATTCGGCTCCCCCAAGCCGAATCTTTTTTTGTTATTTTTTTAGAGAATTTAAATATAGTTGACCTTTTTCATGGTCATATTTATTTTCCCATTTTGAAATAACGACTGTAGAGAGTGCGTTTCCTACTACGTTAACACACGTTCTCATCATATCTAATAATCTATCGATACCAATGATTAATGCTAAACCTTCTGGATTTAACCCCATCGATCCTAGAGTGGTAATTAATACAACAATAGAAGTACCAGGAACAGCAGCCATACCTTTAGACGTGATCATTAAAGTGAACATTAGAATAAGTTGTTCTACTAGACTTAAATGTACGCCATACATTTGAGCAACAAATAACGCTGCTATAGATTGGTACAAAGCAGAACCATCTAAGTTAAAAGTATATCCTGTAGGTACTACAAAGGATACGATATCTTTTGGTGCACCGAATTTTTCCATTTTTTCCATCACTGAAGGTAAAACAGTTTCAGAACTTGATGTTGAGAAAGCAAGTAATAAATCATCTTTCAATATGCGAACAATTGAAAAAATGTTAATACCACAAATTTTGGCTACTATGCCTAAAACAACAACAATAAAGAATATCATAGCACCTACAACAACAGCTAATAGCTTAACTAATGGAATTAATGCAGATAATCCAAATGTCATAATCGTTACACAAATAAAAGCAAATACACCATATGGTGCAAGGCGTAGAATTCTATGTATCATCCAAAATACAGCTTCTAGTGCACCTCCAAGAACATCCTTAACAGGCTGTCCTTTCTCTCCAATTGCAGCAATAGCTAATCCGAAGAATACAGCAAAGAATATAATTGGGAGTAACTCTCCTGCAGCTAAAGCTTCGAATATATTAGTAGGAATAATGCTTACAATTGTATCTATTATATGATTTCCATAAGTAGATTTTTCTGCTGCATCAGCAGTGCTTTCATATGTAGAAATATCGCCTTTAGGCAATTTATCTGCATCTAATCCTAAACCTGGTTTAAATAAATTACCGAATATAATACCTAAACCAATAGCAATAGTTGTAATGATTTCAAAGTAAAGTAATGTTTTCCAACCATACCTACCGACTGTATGCATATCGCCAACATTAGATATTGATAATGCTAATGAACAAAACACAATAGGAATTACAATCATTTTAATAAGGTTTAAAAATACATCACCGACTGGTTGTATAAATTTAATAAGTTGATCTTGTCCATTTAAAAAATAGCCTACAACAACACCTAATATTAAAGCAATTAATATTTGAGTAGGTAGACTTATATATCTTCTTCTTGGTTTTTTAAGGTTTTCTTTCAAAAAAATTCCTCCTTTAAAGCACTATAGTTTTTAATACAAAAAAATTATGCGATTCCATCTTAGGAATTGCACAAATGATGTTTAAAAAGGGGACGTATAAATATATGTATTCTTGAGTGTAAAAGAATACAAGTTATTTTATCATGATTAATAATTAAAGTAATGAGCCTCTTTTATCTTTAAAAAGAAAAAAAACACTTTTTTATACAAAAAGTGTTTTAATTATTTCTATTTAATGAAGCGAATAGATAATGGTGGTAAATAAGTTTCACCTTGATAAGCTTTAACTGCGCCAATAATGGTGAAGATAAATACTAAAATTGCTAATATTGGAAGTAAAATAATGCCAATAATAATCAAACATATCTTTAAGGAATAATAAGGAAAAATATTCGATTTTGAAAGTGCATGCTTTCCTATAGTATCTTTCTAACGTGCTTGTTTATGTACTCTAGCTCGTTAGAAAATGTAACGTGCAAGCCTAAAATATCTAGCCCTTTAGAGCGATATATCAAATAAATTCAATATAAAATCACATTAAAAATAGGGGAAATGAAGCTCTAACGTGCTTGTTTATGTACTCTAGCTTGTTAGAAAATGTAACGTGCAAGACTAAAATATCTAGCCCGTTAGAGCACTATATCAAATAAATTCAGTATAAAATCACATTGAAAATAGGAGAAATGAAGCTCTAACGTACTTGTTTATGTACTCTAGCCCGTTAGAGCTTTAAACATCCTTTTTTCATCGCATAAAAAAGAGTCCAGACATTATTTATGTCTGGACTCTTTAAAAAGTATTCAAATTTTAGTGAATGTAGTTGTAAGAACCAGCTTCTGAAGCTGAGATAGTACGAGAAGATACAACACCTTCGCCTTGGTAGTTCATTTCAGAAACTTCGATTGAACCGTCTGAGTTTACATTTTCAACGTATGCTACGTGACCAAATGCACCAGCAGATGATTGTAAGATTGAACCTTCTTTAGGTGTATTGTTTACTGTGTGTCCATCAGCTGCTGCGTTTGAAGCCCATTGGTTAGCATTGCCCCAAGTTGAGCTGATAGGATCTCCATCTTCCATTTTTTTATCGAAGATATAATAAGTACATTGTCCAGCTGTGTATAAGTTAGCTGATGAACCTGTAGTTTGTGTTGCTGTTTGAGTGAATGAAGAATTAATTGATCCATTCATGTTTGAAGTATTGAAATTTTGGCTATAGTTACTAGTGTAGTTGTAATTATAGTTTTGAGTTTGAGTTTGTTGTACATTTTGGTTTTGGTCAAATGTATCAGCAGAAGCTTCTCCATTCCCTATAATTGTTGTAGCTAATCCCGTAGTTAATACTGCAATCGTTGTTAATTTTTTCATTTTAAATATTCCTCCGTAAATTTCGTATATGTTTAATTTTATAATTTATATTTTAAGTGTGTGTCGTTTTCCGACGACAAAATATACTCTAACAGATGAAATTGAGTTTGTGTGTATTTTCATCGAGTTGTTACTTAATCATAACCTTATAAAATCTTTTAGTAATATTTAAATAGAAATATGACATGCAGTAATATAGGATATAGCCCATCAATATAGGGTTTTTTAATGAATTGTGAGAATACTTATGTCATTTTCTTGTAATAATTCATTTATATCACATGTAAAACAAAAGAAGTAGTTGGTAAAATATACAACTACTTCTTTTATTATAAAAAATTGTAAGAAATCTTCATTTATTAGAAAGGGGTTTGATATATGAAGAGGCTACCAACACTTTTTGAAGCAGTATCAACTATCGTGGTCATGGGGATAATAGTTTTAATAGGTTTTGGAATTTTACAATTCCCAATACAACCATTGCTTATTTTAGCAGCTATATATGCTGGCTTTATAGCAATAAGAGTAGGCTTGAGTTGGGAAGAAATACAAGATGGTATTACTAAAAGATTAGCTACTGCTATGCCTGCAATTTTTATTATTATTGCTGTAGGTATATTAATTGGTACTTGGATGTTTTCTGGCACTGTACCTGCACTTATTTATTATGGTTTAGAAATGATAAATCCTACATATTTCTTAGTAACAGCTTTTATTATTACAGCAGTAACTTCTGTAGCGACTGGAACTGCATGGGGATCAGTAGGTACAGCAGGGATTGCATTGATGGCTATAGGAAGTGAAATGAATATACCAGCAGGCATGATTGCTGGTGTTGTTATAGCAGGTGGCGTGTTTGGTGATAAAATGTCGCCGTTATCTGATACTACTAATTTAGCCGCCCTTGTAACTAAAGTAAATATATTTCACCATATAAGACATATGATGTGGACTACAGTTCCAGCATCAGTAATCGGCCTTGTAATATGGTTCTTTGCAGGTTTACAATTTAATGCTGAAAATGTTGAAAGTAAACGTATTAATACTTTATTAGGCAATATTGATACAGCTTTTAATTTAAATTTTTGGGTTTGGGTACCTGTAATTGTCATTGTTATAGGCATAAGTATGGGTAAGCCAACAGTGCCAATGATGCTATTATCAAGTGCAGTAGCTATGGTTGTTGGTATATTTAACAATGGTTTTGATTTAGTTGATGCTTTTAACGTTACAATGAATGGTTTTGATATAAGTATGACATCTTTATCAAATAATGATGCTTCAAATTCTATGGTAGAACTTGTAAAACGTGGTGGCATAATGAGTATGACAGAAATAATTGTTACAATTTTTTGTGGTTATGCTTTCGCGGGAATTGTAGAAGCTTCTGGCAGTTTAAAAGTAATACTGTCAACAATATCTAGTAAAATAAGTAAAGATTCACATCTTATATTTGTAACTATTGCTGGTAGCTTAATTTTAGTATTTGCTGCTGGTGTTGCATCAGTTGTTATTATTATGATTGGTGTATTATTAATGGATGTGTATGATGAAAGAAGTTTAGACAGAGTTAATCTGTCACGAACGCTAGAAGATTGTGGAACTATGGTATTACCATTTATTCCATGGGGTACATCTGGCATTTATTATAGAGATTTATTACATGTATCGTTAGGAGATTTCTTCTGGTGGGCAGTACCATGTTATCTATGTGTTATCTTCGCGGCATTTTATGGTATGACAGGTATTAGCATAAAAAAAGTAGATACTAAAGCATAAAAAAGAGCAATCATTATGATTGCTCTTTTTTAAAATATCTTAGTGAATGTAGTTGTAAGAACCTGCTTCAGTAGCTGAGATAGTACGAGTAGATACTACTCCAACTCCACCTGCATAGTTCATTTCAGAAACTTCAATTGAACCGTCTGAATTAACATTATCAACATATGCTACGTGACCGTATGCACCTGATGTTGATTGTAATACAGCACCTGATGAAGGTTTGTTATTTACAGTGTAACCTGATTGAGCAGCTGCGCTAGCCCAGTTATTTGCGTTACCCCAAGTGTTACCTAAGTCAGGACGCTTGTCGAATGCATAGTATGTACATTGACCAGCTGTGTATAAGTTAGCGCCTCCGCCATTTGATGGACGAGAAGTTGAAGTAGTTGTAGTGCTAACTTTTGAACTTGAGCTTGAAGTTGTAGTTTGGTTATCTGATGTTGGTGCTTGTGTAGTTGAAACGCGAACGTTATCTTGGTTTGAAGAAGCAGTATTTGTAGCTCCTAAACCTCCACCGTTTGGTGCAGCATTGAATGCTGGTTGTGAATAATTTGTATTAGAAGAAGCTTCAGTATTATTTGAGCTAGTATTGTTAGCTACTTGTTGTTGAGCTTCGTTACCGTATGATTGAGTTGAAGGGTTCCAGTTCCCTTTCCAAGTGTAGTGATAGTTACCTTGTTGATCAATTGTGTAGCTGTATTCATAAGAATGTGGATCATTTGGGTTATAACCTTGGTTATTTTCTGCCGCATCTGCGTCATGTGCCATAAATGTTGCAATTCCTGCTGTTGCAATTGCTGCTGTTGCTATTTTTTTCATAATGTAAAAATCCTCCTAGATAATTTAAAAATGTTTTCGTATATGTTTTGTAATTTATAAGTTTTTTTCTCTGCTGTTTATCAACAAAATCTACTTTAGCAGAAATTGAATGCTTTGTGTTGAATGTTAAAGCTTTGTAATTTAATTTAAATATCTTAAGATTTCATGTAATAATTCTGAACACTTTTATATGAGTTTAAAATGCTTTAATAACAGTATTTATAAGCAATTTTCTTTTAAAATATTTTTTATTGTTACACGATTGTAATATTTAAGACATAAATAAATATTTGACTTTATAAATTTATATCAACTGATTCATACTACCTTACTAAAAAATATTGATTTTAACGAAATTAAATAAGTACAAAATTTCATAATAAAAAGTCAGAAATAAAGTATTTTTATCAATAATTTTTGAATTATAATTACTTTACTTATTAATAAGGTTTTGCAAGTTAAATAGAGGTGTTAGTTATGCTACATGATTGTAATTTGAAAATTTATCATCCGTTGAATATACAATATGAATTTAATTTAGGAATTATTGTCCTATATATAATAGAAGGAAAAGCAAGTATTTCTATTAATCATTCTAAAAATGAATATAAAAGTGGCGATGTCATTATCATAAATGATCTTGAACTTTTTGGTGTCATCACCAATAAAGATACAATCATCGCCTGTCTTACACTCTCGAGGATAGAATTAGATGAAATATATCATTTTAATAAGCGTTATTTTCTAAATCCAAATAAAATAGATAATGCTTTATTAAAGGCGCGCATGATTAAACTCATTTCTAATTATTTAAATAGGGAAGGTAGGGAGAATAGGAATGTTTTAGAAAGTATATTTGGAAGTATTAATGATGTAGCAAAATTACTCTTCGATTCAAGAGTTATTGACGATAATTACTTAAATTATGGCCGAGATAAAGTATATTATGATATAGCGAATACTATAGATTATGTTTATAAGAATAATAAAAATAAAATAACAATAGCAGAGGTAGCCAGGACCAGCCTATATTCAAAAAGGAAACTTTCAAATAAATTAAGGCAACATACAGGTAGGAAATTTACCGATTTATTAAAAGACGTAAGATTGATTTATAGTAGTTATGAATTAATGTACACTGCTCACACTTTATCTCAAATTGCTATAGATAATGGATATAGTAATGAAAGTAGCTTTATAAAAAATTTTAGAGAGCGATACGATATTACACCGGGGAAATTTAGAAAACAAATGTATCAAGATGAATATTTTTCGTTTCGTAATGATAAGACATCTTTAATGGATGATTTTTCAATGTTACGGGAATTCATTAGAGAATCAGAAATGAGTTTAATTGTAGAGGATAATATAGAAATTGATATGAGAGATGTTCAATCATCAAATGTATTATCACCTGATTTACTTGTTTATGTTACTCATAAGGAAACTTTAACAAACCAGTATCACCAATCTAAGTTATTATGCATGCGTAGAGAATACGGTAAATATTGTTTATTGTTCTCACATGCATTACTTTGTGAATTTTACGAACTAGGTTTTGAAGATAACAAAATCATTGATCAAATATTTTCATTTTGCTTAGAAAACCAATTTGATATTTCATTTGAAATTCAATTGAATAAGCATTCTAGTTTAAATAACTTTTTAATTTATTTTGAAAAGTTATTAATTTATTTGACTGAATGTACATATTATTACGGAATGCAATCGTTTAAGTTTTATATTGATACTTCTTATCAGCAATTCAATATTATAACTGAGACAATTTCTAAATATTTAGTAGATGCAACCATGATTCTCATTTTAAACACTCGCAATGATTATTTAGCTCATCGAATGTCTCACAAATTGGACTCGCATTTTCTTATATTATATAAAATAAAAAATGAAACTGATATTAACAAGGAAATAAGCGAAAAATTTAAAGATATCCCTTCGTTCAACATATTATACCAACCTAAATTTCCTAATAGAATTACATCACTTGTTTCAATATTTAAATGGAGTGTATTTCATAATGAAAAAGTAACGATGCTTATAAATGACATATGGATAGATAGTATGATCCCTTCTCAAAGCAGCCATTTTATGATTAAAGAAAAGCAATCAAACATTGAAAGCCAAAGACAACTGTTTGAATTGATGTTAACACTGAAAAGATTAAGAGGAGAAATTGTTTATTTTAATGAGCATATATTATTAACGAATTATTTTTATGAATATCAATTACTCGTGTTTCCAAATACACATAGTTTTAAAATGATGCATCAAAGAATAAAAATGAAAAATATAGAAATAAATAGTTTTGTATGTAGGCCAAATAATATCATCATAAGCGAAAACACTAAGCTAGGTAATAATGAATTGTTAACGAACATGGATTTAGAATTGAGAGAAGTAAGTATTGTGAAAGAACCAAATAATCTAATTGTTCAATATTATTCATCACCAAGTTTTATTAAACATATCTATATAAAAATAAAATAAATTTAATTAATTAAGGTGGTTTTTATAAATGAATAAGCAAATTAATGATTTATTAAGAATGAATTATGTAAATAGCCAAGTAAAGAAGTACTTAAAAAAAGAATTTGAAATTAATATGTATCACTTGAAAATATTAAAATATATGTATAATCGTAAAGAACAATCATCTTTTACTACAGGAGAACTTAAAGCATTGCTAAATATAAATCAGACAATGTTAACGCATGTCATTTCATACTTAGAAGATTTAGATTATTATGAAAAGCAACGTGCAAAAGACGATGAGAGAAAAATACTTATAATAGTAGAAACTCGTCACAGAATAAAAATTGAAACTTTAATTCATCAAGTAACAAAAGATTTAAAAACATTATTAATTGAAAGATATGACACTATCAATACAAATCAGATAATAGAAGTTACGCTTTATATAAATGACCAATTAGTTTCAATAAAAAAAGATATTGTAGAGGGATATCGTTTAAGTATGGATCAATTAATGTTATTGATACTTATTCAACAATATCAAAATGAAGTATGCACATTGAAAGCAATAAAACTTAAATTTAATTGGGATATGGTGAAGATTAATAAAGCTGTTAAAGCATTAGTCAAACTAAACTATGTTATGAAATATAGAAATGAACAAGATGAAAGAATGGTACTTGTTTCAATAAAGAAGAGTGCTGAAGAGGAAGTAAATAAAATAATTAATAAGTTATTTATATTAAATACATTCGATTATAGAGGAAGGGATAAGGCTATGATAAAATGAAATCAATAAATACTTATTGAAGGAGATAATGTATGAATCAATTTCATTTTAAAGAAAACTTCTTCGGATCTTCTACAAAGCCCATCGACGTTTTCAATCAGTATGAAGAACCAGTTTATAAATTGAGTTTATATTATACATCAACGCATCAAGAAACTTTTGCGATTTTAGGAAGAAAAAAACATAATTTTATCATTGAATTTCAAGGTGGAAATTATTCTGTACTCCAAGAGAAAAGTTTAGAAGGTAAACTTAAAACGCCTTTTAAAACAGTATGGGAAGTTTTTAAGAACGATAAAAAAATAGGTGTTGTTGAAACTAAAATAGGTTGGAAACCTAAAATGATATTTAAAGGTATAAACAATGATGAATTAGTATTTGAATCTGGATTTATCTCTAGATCAGTAAGAGTAACAAATCAGCGAAACCAAGTTTTGATGGAAACAAAGTCTGAAAGGTTTAAAATTGCTTCGAATCATCAAATTGATATTCAAACGAATGATTATCATCCTGCTATGCTTATTATGTTATTCCAAGTATTTTTTGAATATCAAGAATATCAACGTAGTAAATCAAATTAGAATATAAAGTTAAAGGAAGATAACAATATGTTTAAATTTCTTAAAAAAAGAAAGAATGTCTCGACAGAAACGCATATTACATCCATACCTAAACATTTAGAAGGCATGACACTTGTAGATGCTTATTATATACAAGACGATCAAGTAGCAGAATATATTAAAAATCGAGAAAGATATCGAGATGCGCTCATTTATGTATTAGGTCTCTATTTTCCTACCGTAGAAGTGATGTTTGAAGGAAGTGTTGATGGGGAGGCAGTAGTAGCTTTTGAAAATGATATCCCTATTAAATGTATTTATTTAGATCCTATGACAATTGATGATATAAGGAATTTGGAATTAACAAAACCTTTAAAAGAAGCATTACTAGAATATTGTAAATTGAATGAATAAATAATTTCTATATACGTCCTTAAAAGTTTTCATTTTTAATGTTTACTTTTAAGGGCGTATTTAAGTATAGAAATTTAAATCTTTATTTAACAAGAACCTTGACATTTATTAAAATAGTATTATAATTATATCTAGTATAAATAGTATATCGAGGTGAGAATATGAAGTTTGAATTAGGTCTTTCCTCTTTTGCAGAGTTATCTCCTGTCGATGGTACTGATAAACCTTTCACAGCATCAGAAAGAATCAATCAAATTGTAGAAGAAATTATTTTAGCTGATAAAGTAGGATTGGATATATATGGTTTAGGTGAGCATCATCGAGAAGATTATGCAGTATCTGATCCAGTATCTGTATTAGCAGCAGCAGCTCCTCAAACAAATCAAATAAGATTATCTTCTGCCGTGACAGTCCTTTCTTCAGATGATCCAGTGAGAGTTTACCAAAGATTTGCAACTCTAGATGCATTGAGCAATGGTAGAGCTGAAATTATGGCTGGGAGAGGTTCATTTATAGAGTCATTTCCTTTGTTTGGATATGATTTGAAAGATTATGATATTTTGTATAAAGAGAAACTAGATTTATTGTTAAATATTAATGAGAATAAAACTGTTAATTGGCAAGGATCAACAAGACCATCAATTAATGGATTAGATGTTTATCCAAGAGCTGTACAAGAGAAATTACCTATTTGGTTGGCAACAGGAGGAAATCCAGAATCATCTATGAGAGCGGGGGAATTGGGCTTGCCTATTACTTATGCTATTATAGGTGGTGCGCCAAGTCGTTTTAAACGCAATGTAGCGATGTATAAAGCGATAGCTGAATCTAAAGGACATGATGTAAGTAAGTTACCTATTGCTACGCATTCTTGGGGTTATGTAGCAGAATCTGATGAAATAGCTAAACAAGAATACTATCCTTCTAGTGCTTATGTTATTAATCAATTAGGCATAGAAAGAGGATGGCCAATGTACTCAATCGAAAAATTTGAACAAGAAATTGTTCATGGCGCATTATTTGTTGGTAGTCCAGAAACAGTTGCAGCCAAAATCATTAAGCTTCATGAAGACCTTGGTATAACAAGGTTTATGCTTCATTTACCAGTAGGCTCTATGCCTCATGAAAAAGTGATGAAATCTATTAAACTATTAGGCGAAAAAGTTAAGCCAATTGTTGATGATTATATGAAAAATAAGGAGGAAATTTAGTAATGTTAAGATATTTATTAAACGTATATGTAGGTAAAGAGTTATTTAAAGCTAGTCAACCGAAAGTAAAAAACGATGACGGTATGGCTCAACAATTTGAAGAAGGATTTGGTCTTTCTAGAAACGCAATGAAATTAACTGGTGGACTTGAAGTATTAGGTTCAGCATTTCTATTCTTAAGTGCATTCAGCAAAACATTCTCAAGATTAGGATCGTTAATTATTGGATCAGTATTATCAGTAGCAGCTTATAAACACTATGAAGCGGGCCACGGTTTTAAAGGATCTAAGCATGCATTACAATTATTAGGTTTATCTGCATTAAGCTTTATCGATACACTAGGTAAGAAAAAATAATTATTAATCATAATAATGAACAGGTTGGGAATACTAAATCTTTTTAATAAAACGAGATTTCTTTCCCACACCCAATTTAAAAGTAGTAAAAATTCTTGATTCGTTAAGAGTTTTTACTACTTTTTTTGTTTGAAAACAGGTTTAACTACAATTTCTATTTTTATATTTTAAAAGTAATTATTATTAAAATATTAAGAACTTTAAAATAAAGACGATAGTAAATATTTTAGTTTCTATTCCATAAAAGTATTGATATTAAAGAGATTTATAGGATTTAATGGAAGTTAATTTCCTGTTTTTACAAATTTTGTTGAATGTTTTTAAAACTTATTATAAAATAATAAATAAATAAAAATTCATTGTGTTGAAAAGGAAAAATATGCTATAAGAAAGATAAAATGCTTAATCGACCAATTCAACAAATAGCTATTTTAACTTGGGGAGTGGTAAGCAATGGAAGCCGTACAAATTAGAAATGTAGTAGAATTAGTTACAGTTAGCAAGAAAGCCAAAGAACATTTAACAAAAATAAAAAGCCAATTTGTATTAACATTTGAAGAACTATATATATTAGTTTATATATATAAAGGTGAAAAGGATTGATATAATGTTAAAGATATTATAAAAAATTCAAAGTTTAAGCCTTATTATATATCTAAAGCAGTTCAAAATTTAAAAGAAAAAGGTTTAATTTCTAAAAAGAGAAACGATAAAGATGAAAAAACTGTAGCAATTGAAGTCTCAAAAATACAACATCGAAAAATTAAAAATTTACTAATGGAAATTGAAGGAGAAGTTTTATAAAAATCGAAAGTGTGCCTTATTAGGGACACTTTTTATCTTTATTAAATAAATTTTAAGGAGTTATGAAATTATGAAAGTGTTGTTATCTGTAAAGCCAAAAAGTCAGTTGTTTCCTATACCGATGGTTATGGGGTGTGAAGGTGTAGCAAGTTCAATGTTACTGAATTATTATTATAAAAAAATTGATGCTATAACTATAATGAAAGATTGGCCAACACATATTGATAACCCTAAAAAAGGTTATGTAGGCAATCAATTTTTAATTAGCTTTATAAGACACCAAAGTATATTTCCCAATGTTTTAGCACCTTACCTTAATAAGTTTGATGCAGATTTGGTAGACGGTACAGGTACAACACTGTATGAATTAGAGAACATATTAGCAAAAAAACATCCGGTTTTAATTTATCATACAAAATTAGGTCAATCGCCTGTTTGGAAAACATTTAAAATAGGAAGAAATAATAAAAAGTTAGTTTCAAATATACATGTAACACTATTAATAGGATTTGATGAACATTTTTATTATTATATTGATCCTCTATGGAAGCAATATAATAAGCTAATATTACCAGCTTTTTGGCCTTCTAAAGCCCAAATCATTAAAATAGAAAAAAATAAGATGGCTGAAAGTTATAATAAACCAGGAAAAATGTGTATTTTTAAAAAAATATAATTAATTTCAAAATAATATGTTATAAAGTTGTAACATTTGATATGATAATGTTATCAAATCAAAAGAGGTGTAGAATATGTCTACTAAAATTAAAGTGCTTATTATAGCAATAGTAGTTGCATTTGTTGCTGTTGTAGGGATTGGTGGGGCAGCGACTTATTATTTTTTAACTAACACCCCAAAGAATACATATTTATTAAGTGAGCAAAAGTCAGCAAGTTTATGGAAAGATTATTTTAATGACAGATTTGAAAACGAATCTAAGTTTCAAGACAAAATGAAAGATGAGTCTTATGAAATGTCTTATAAACTGGGAGTTGAAGTTCCGGATAGTCTATTATCACAAATTGGGCTACCAAAATCAGTTATAGATTCAACTAATCTTATATTTAATGTAGGACATGATCCAAAAAAGAAAAACTCTAAATTAGGTATTGAACCAACAATTGCAGATAATAAAATTGGTAATTTCCAGTGGAGTGCTGATAAAAACAATCAGTATTTAGAAACACCGTTATTTGATAGTATTTATAAAGTGAAAAATGATGAAATTAAAAAAGGTATTGAAAAAGCAACTGGAGAATCACTTGATCAAGGTGAAAGTAATAATGTTACAAATGATTCATTAAACTTAAATACAATTTTATCAAGTTCTCAAGTTTCACAAGACCAAATAGATAAAATATCTAAACGATATAGTGATCTTATCGTAGATCAATTAGATGACGATAACTTTAAAAAAGATAAAGAAAAAGTTAAAATCTTTGGTGACGAAAAGAAACTAAAGAAAGTTACGATGAATTTAAGCTCTAAAGATACTAAAAAAATCACTGTTTCAGTATTAGAACAAGCGAAAAAAGATAAAGACATCAAAGAAATTGCTGAAAAACAAGGTAATGTTAAAGAATATAATAAAGAGATTGATGATTTATTAAAAGAAGCAAAAGACGAAGATGAGTCTAATTATCCAAAAGTGAAGTCAATTATATTTGTAGATGGAAAAGAAATCTTAAAGCGTGACTTAACAATCACTAATAAAGATGACGAACAAGTTAAATTAACAGGAGCAAACGTTATTGATGATGGCGTTCAAGTTGATTACAAACTATCAGTTCCTGACAACGAAGATGTAATAACATTAAAAGGTAAATCTACTGATGGTGATAACATTAGTGATAAATACAAACTTAATGTAAAAGAAAATGAATATAGCAATACTATGGTTCAATTAGATAATAAATCTAAAGTTGATGGAGATAAACGTACTGATAAAGGTACAGTAACTTTAACACCTTCAACTGGTAGCAAATTTGATTTAAATTATGAAAATAATTTAACAACTGATGTTAAAAATAATGAGCAAAAACAAAAATTTAATATAAGTTTTGAACAAAATGGTGAGCCAATTAAATTAATGATTGATGGCAAAACTGAATTGAAGAAAGATATTAAATTCAAAAAAGACGGCGCAGTAGACTTTAATACTTTATCATCTTCAGAAGTAGATGATATTGGCGACGAAGTTCAAGACAAATTTGAAGATATCGTAAAAGATGTAACAAACGATATTAATTAATATGGAAGGAGTGGTTATATGTCGACTTTAAAATTGTTCAACATATACCACTCTTTTTTAATTAAAAAGTGGTATTTGCTTGTATATATTTTATTATTATTTATCGCATTGCTTGGTTTAATGATAGGGATTCAACATTTTAACCAAAAAGACGACAGCTTTACAATTGGTATCGTAGATAAAGATCAATCTAAAGAAACAAAGTTAATATTAAATGCTGTTGGTGATGGACAATCACTTGGAGATAATCTTAATATTGAGCATTATAATGAACAACAAGCAGCAAAATTATTAAAAAGTAAAAAAATAGATGGTTATTTCTTATTTAAAGAAGGCATGACAAAAGCTTTTTATAAAAATGGAGAACTTCCAATTGTTGTTAATACATATGACACACAGTCCATCGAAAGCATAGTTATTATGCAATTAACAGATTCTGTATATAGTAGATTAATGTTATCGATGGGAGGAGCACTATCATATACACATGTATATGAAAATGCTTCTGATGAAGAATTGTTTACTATGATGACTGATATGTTATTTACAGGATTAAATAGAAATGGTTCTTTCGAAGAAGAACCAGTAAAAGTATACGATACAGCAAGTTATTATATTGTAGCATTTTACTTTGTATCCATTTTTTTCTTTTTCTTTTCTATATTCAGCATATTAAAAATGAACCAAAAAAATGCCTTAAAGGAAAGACTTAGTATGTTTCATTTCTCTTATGAAAAATTAACTATTGTGAGAGGGTTATTCAGCTTAATTTATACAGCTATATGGAGTTGCTTTGGTTTATGGTTGATTCTAAAATTTTTGAATCCTGATTTTGAAATGTATAACTGGCCAACTTTGTTAATATATATTGTATATTATCTTTTTGCATTGACGGCTATATTTATTTTTATTGATATAACAGCAAGACAAGCATTTAATTATGTTTGGAAAATTGTTTTGACTGTCGTTATACTAATATTTTCTGGGGCAACGATTCCTGTTGTTTATTTAAAAGGGCTGTTTAATAATATTATAGATATGTCGCCTTTTACTATTGTAATGAATCAATTATTAGAATTAATACTTAACAATTATATATTAAATGTACACCCTATGTTTTATTGGAATATATTAATAGTTATGTGTTTATTGGTTATTTCTTTAGTTTGGAGGTATCGCCAATGAAACCTATATTCAATTTAGTCGTATTAAAACAATGGGTACAATATATCATTTTAATACTTTTTATTATTTTAACTGTAAGTATAGTTTTTATGGTTGAAGCTTCTTCAAATAAAGTATTTAAAGTCCCTATAGCGATTCAAGATATGGATCAATCTAGTGAATCTAAAAATTTAATTCATACTTTGGAACATACTAAATATTTGGAAGTAATTAAATTACAAAAAGATGAAGCTTATATTGAAGATGTTATTCAAAAAAAGCAAGCTATAGTGAGTATGCAAATACCTGAAGGTTTTAACAAAAAGCTATCTAATAATAATTTAAGAGATGCAATACCTTTATATTATAAAGATGATTTTATTGGTGAGATTGCATTAGAAGTAACTAGTAAAGCACTATATGAACAACAAATTCCAATTATTATTCAAAAACATTTAGACAAATCAGGACAGAATGTAAGTCTAGAAACAATCAAAAAAGAATATAAAAAAGATACGCCAAACTCTAAAATGGAACAACATGCTGTAAATAAAAATTCCGACGTTTCTATAAGCGCAGGATTAATTATTGCATTATTATTAGTTATCAGTACAAGCCAGATTGTGTTACATCAAAGGTTGAAGCAAAATGCAGCTCTAGAAAGATTACTAATGTTTAATAACACTAAAATGAAACTATATTTGACATATATTTTAACACATACTTTATTATTATTTTTTATCATTTTCATAATAGGATTATGTTTATCATGGTCATTAAGTTTCAAATTTTACTTGATAACGTTTTTAATATTGCTAATCTATGAATTTGGACTTTCGGTATTATTATTCAAAATAAATACATTAAGTCATAAAATATTTATGGCTTTATTATGGGCAATAGCTATAAATATTGTATATGTATTTATACAAATATAGGTGGTGTATTGATGATTAAGATTAAAAACCTCAATAAAAATTATAAAAATAAACATATATTTAGCGATTTTAGTACAGAATTCAACGATAAGACATTAACTGTTCTACTAGGTGAAAATGGTGCTGGTAAATCTACTTTGCTGAGAATGATTGCTTCCCTTGAACAACCTACTAGTGGTGATATATTTTATTTTGGAAAAAAATTAAATAATCGACAAATAAAAAATAAAATAGGTTATATACCTCAAGACATTGCTTTGTTTGAACATATGACTGTTAATGAAAACATTAAATTCTTTAAAGCTTTGTATAAAAAGTCAATTACTGATGAACAAATAACAACTTACTGTGAAAAATTAAATTTGACTGAAAGACAGTCGAAAGTTTCTTCTTTATCAGGTGGAACTAAAAGAAAAGTCAATTTGTTAATTGGGTTGTTAGGTAATCCAAATATATTAATTTTAGATGAGCCGACTGTCGGTATAGATTTAAAATCAAGATATGACATACATCACTTATTAAATAGTCTAAAGTCATCATGCTTAATTATTTTAACAACGCACCATTTAGACGAAGTAGAATCATTAGCAGATGAAATTAAATTAATTGGCAAAGATCCTTTCTATAGAAATGTACTTGAGGAAAAAGGTTGGCAATTTGAAGATAGCTTAGAAGAGCTAAATAACGCATAATAAATCAAGCTTTGTAAATGCAACGGATATAAATTAGTTAGAACTTTTTGATTTTAGTTTTTATATAAAATCAGAATTTTTAAAATACTAATTATCTTGTTGCATTTACTTTTTTTTACGTGTATTCTTATTTAGTATATCGGAATTAAAAGAATTAGGAGGAAAACTAAATGGAAACATTATGGGTAATCATAAATATTGTTGTTTTCTTAATATTTATAGGGGTATTAGCCTACTTAAGTAAAAAACACGTGAAGTTTTCTAAGCGTGTATTAATAGGTTTAGGTATCGGGATATTATTAGGTTTAGTATTACATTTGATTTATGGCGTAGATTCTAAAGTGACAGAAAATACAGCTTCGTGGCTAGATGTAATTGGTACTGGTTACATTAAACTACTACAAATGATTGTAATGCCATTAATATTCATTTCAATCGTTTCTGCTTTTACGAAAATAGCTATAGGACAAAATTTTGCTAAAGTTGGTGCATGGATATTTACGTTCTTAATAGGTACCGTTGCAGTTGCAGCTTTAGTTGGCGTTATATATGCAATGATATTTAATTTAGATGCATCACAAATAGACATGGGTGATGTTGAAAATAGTCGAGGACAAGAAATTCAACAAACATCGGACGATATGGAAGCAAACAATTTACCAAGCCAAATTATAGAGCTATTGCCAGCTAATCCATTTTTAGACTTCACAGGTGCTAGAGGAACATCTACAATAGCTGTTGTAATATTTGCTGGTTTCGTTGGATTTAGCTTTTTACGTGTGATGAGAAAAGAACCGGAAAAAGGTAACTTACTTAAAAGAGGTGTCGATGCTATTTACGCTTTAGTAATGGGTATCGTGACATTTGTATTAAGATTAACTCCATATGGTATTTTAGCTATTATGACAAAAACAGTTATGACAAGTAATTTTGAAGCGGTTTGGACGTTAGGAAAATTTGTATTAGCTTCTTACGCTGCTTTAATAACGATGTTTATTATTCACTTAATTCTAGTAACAGTAGTTGGTTTAAATCCTTCTACTTATGTTAAAAAAACAGGCGAAACATTATTATTTGCATTTACATCTAGATCAAGTGCGGGTACATTACCATTAAACGTGCAAACGCAAACTCAACGTTTAGGTGTACCTGAAGGCGTAGCAAACTTTGCTGGTTCATTCGGGTTATCAATAGGACAGAATGGTTGTGCAGGTATTTATCCAGCGATGCTCGCAATTATGATTGCGCCAAGTGCAGGTGTAGATATAGACTTACCGTTCATATTGTCAGTAATTGGCGTCGTTGTAATCAGTTCATTTGGTGTAGCTGGTGTAGGTGGAGGCGCAACATTTGCGGCAATTCTTGTATTATCTACATTAAATTTACCTATTGCATTAGCAGGGGTTTTAATTTCAGTAGAGCCATTAATTGACATGGGTAGAACAGCTTTAAACGTTAATGATTCTATGCTAGCAGGCACAGCGACAGCTAAACTAACTGGTCAATTAGATGAAGATAAATATAATGATCAAGACTTTGATGAACTAGGTGAATCATATTAAATCATTAAAATGAGAAATAATAGTGTTCTCAATGTATTCATTTAGTGCTAATTTAATTTTTGGGCTGGGGCATAAATACATGTCTCAGCCTTATTCATTATAATGACAGTAGTTGACAAGGTGGGACTACGAATTCTTTTTAATAAAATGAGATTTCTATCCCACTCTCTTTTATGCTTAAAAACTTATCTATACAGTCGGATATGTATTGAAAGCATATTATGACAGTGATAAAGTGATACTAAGGAGCGTGAAAACGATGAGCAGAGATTTATTTATTAAAACAGAGTTTCAACAGAAATGGATTAATAAAATTGAAAATCATAAAGAGGCTTTACAAAAACATGCTGAAGAAAATGATTTACACTCAAAATTTCCTTATGAAAATATTAATTGGTTGATTAAAGAAGGTTACACAAAAACAGTATTGCCAAAATCGTATGGTGGAGAGGGTGCGACACCTGAAGATGTTATTATATTACAAGAAACTTTAGGCAAAATTGATGGTGCAACAGCTTTATCGATAGGATGGCATATGGGTGTCGTTGGCCAAATATATTCAGAAAATTTATGGGATAAAGAAATCATGGATGAATTTGCTGAAGAAGTTCTAAATGGTGCAATCGTTAATAGGGCGGTTAGTGAAGCAGATACGGGAAGTCCAACTCGTGGTGCTAGACCCAGTACAAATGCTAAATTAGTAGGTGACGAGTATATTATAAATGGTGTGAAAACTTTTACGACAATGAGCCAAAGATTGACTCACTTTTTAGTCGGAGCTTTTATCCCTGAAAAAGAAGCTCTAGGATTTTTCTTAATACCTAGGGAAACTGAAGGATTAACAATTGCAGAAAATTGGAACATGGTAGGTATGCGTGCTACAGAAAGCCATGATCTAGTATTAGACGATGTGAAAATAGATAAAAAGTATTTAGTAGAAGTATCTAAAGGTCCACGTGGCGCCGTACCAAATCCTTGGAACCTTCATATACCAGCTGTTTATTTAGGAATTGCACAGGCTGCACGTGATTATGCTGTTGATTTTGCAAACGAGTATAGTCCAGGTAGCATAGAAGGTGTTATCGCTGATATACCAGCAGTTGAGCAAAATATAGGGAACATGGAATTAGAGCTTACAACAACCCGCCATTATATTTATAGTGTAATCGATAAATATCAAAATCCACCTATAACAAACGCACGAATTAATGAAGAAATAGGTGCAGCAAAGCATGTTGTCGTTAATCACGCAATTAAAATTATTGATAGCGCCATGAGAATTGTTGGTGCCAAAAGTTTAGAGATGGAACGCCCATTGCAAAGATATTATAGAGATATTAGAGCTGGCCTTCATAATCCGCCAATGGATGATATTACTATTAAAAAGTTAGCTAAACAAGCACGAGAAGAAAGAACAAAATAAGAGAAGAAAATTTAACGCTCAACTCCATTTAATCTATTTAAGGAGATGAGCGTTATTGGTATTTTATGTTTATAAAGCTTTATTAACTTTATACTTTTTACGTTTTTTGCGTCTAGGTTTCATACCAATCGACATATAAAGTACTACTGTTAAAATGATAATCATACCGATTAATTGCCATAATCCAAATGAAACTTTTAACCAAATAACTGAAGAGATAACTGCAGTAACAGGTTCCATCACACCAAATAATGCTGTAGTTTGAGGACTTATGTATTTAACACTTTCTAGATACATCCAAAAAGCAAACATTGTTCCAAAAGTGATGACAAAAATAAAATATAAAACGCCTTTTAAATCGAGTAAATGCCAAGGAAATGAAAAGTCTAAATTAATGATAGATAAAGCTATACCGCCAATAAACATGGACCAACCGATAACTACTAGCGAAGGCCAATTAATGAATAATTTAGTAGCATAAACTGTATAAAAAGCTGCTGCACATGCAGTTAATAATCCCCAAACAACTGCATTACTTGGAACAGAAAGGGTAGAAAAATTACCATTAGTCAATAATAAACTTGTTCCAAATAATGAACATAAAATAATCGTAATATCTGCAATTCTAAATTTACTTTTTCTAGTTAGCAGTAAATAAATAAGAATGACTACAGGAGCTAGAAATTGTAATAATGTTGCCACAGCTACGTTACCTTTGTCTATCGTTGCCATAAATGTATATTGGACGCCTAACATACCAAATAAAGCATAGATAATAAGCTGAAATAATGAATGTTTTACTTTAAATATATGCATTAAAGGCTGTCGTTGAATAAGTTTAGCTATTAATAACAAGAAGAAACCACTCAGTGTTAAACGAACAGCTACAAACAATGAAACAGGTAAATGATAATCTGTAAATAATTTTTCTGTAACTGTTCCACCTATACCCCAGAAAGAAGCACCAAATAAGACAAGTAAAGTGCCTTTTAGCTGTTCATTTTTCAATATAAATCCCTCAATTCTAATCTTTTATAATTCTTTTATTGTATCATTTGAAATTTAAACCAACAATATTCAAATAACTTTTACTTGCTTTTTTAACTTAGGCGTTCTTATAATGTACATAATCATTCTAAAGAGAGGTAGTTAAATGAAATATGTTTACATGTCGATCGGGATACTTGCAACTGCGCTCGGGTTTTTAGGCGCTGTATTGCCTTTACTACCAACTACTCCTTTTATTTTATTAGCAGTTTTTTGTTTCGCAAAAAGCTCTGAACGTTTTCATAAATGGCTTATAAATACTAAAGTATATAAAGAATATGTTGAAGATTTTCAAAAATATAGAGGATATACATTGAAAAAGAAATTCGAATTACTTATTAGTGTATATATTGTGGTTGGTTTTTCTATATGGATGGTTGATAACTTTTATATCAGAATAGGGTTATGTATAATGTTATTCTTCCAAACAGTAGTCTTATTCACTTTGGTGAAAACATTACCTGCCAAAAATAAATAAATTTTTAAACTACCTTTTTGTAAGGTAGTTTTTTATTTATTTAAAAATTCTTATTGATATATTTTGGAAAACAATATATAATTGCTTTATTGCAAATGATAATCGTTATCAACAGGAGGGTATTATGAAAAAGTTATTAACATTAGTTTTGGCTTTAGCTTTGATTGTAGCAGCATGCGGGGACAAATCAGAAGATAAAGAAGACAAAAGTAAAAATGATACAAAATCTAGTAATGATACAGTGAGTTACACATTGGATGATGGTAAAAAAATTGATATACCAAAAGACCCTAAAAGAATTGTCGTATTAGCTCCGTCTTATGTTGGTGGATTTTTACATTTAGGCGTTAAACCAGTAGGAGTTCCAGCATCAACAGATCAAACAAGTGTGTTAAAAGATAAAATTAAAGGCATTGAAAAAGTAAGTGAAGATAATGTTGAACAAGTAGCAAAATTAAAACCAGATTTAATCATTACATATAACCAAGATAAAAATTTAAACAAATATAAAAAGATTGCAGCAACTATTCCATATGACTACAACAAACACAATTATTTAGATATGCAAGTTGAATTAGGTAAACTTGTAAACAAAGAAGATGAAGCAAAAAAATGGGTAGAAAAATGGAAGAAACAAACTGCTAAAGATGGTAAAGAAATTAAAGAGAAAATCGGTGAAGATACAACTGTATCTGTAATCGAAGCTTTCCAAAAAGATATATACAGCTATGGTGAAAACTGGGGTAGAGGTACAGAAGTACTTTACCAAGCATTTGGTCTAAAAATGCCTGAAAGTGTTGAGAAAGACGTTAAAAAAGATGGATGGAAGAAAATTTCACAAGAAGAAATTGAAAAATATTCTGGAGATTATTTATTCTTACCATTAACAAAAGGACAAGAAAAACCAGAATTTATTAATACTGAATCGTACAAATCTATACCTGCTGTTAAGAATGATAAAGTAATAGAAATTGATGCTCAAACTTTCTGGTATAATGATCCGTATTCATTAGAAGTACAACGTGAATTCTTAAAGAAAGAATTATTAAAAAAAGCTGATTAATCAACTTTAAGTCGTAAAATTAAACTTATAAATAATATTAAAACAGTGGAGCCCGAGACAAATTAATGTCCCGGACTCCACTGTTTTATATTTTTTAGTACTTTAGTTTAATTTATTATAATCGAACTATTTAGTTTCTTTTACGTATTGATCATTTATCGTATATATTGTTAAGCCTTTAATATTCTTAGTTTGTTTGTAGAATGGTAAGCTCGCAAGATAACCTACGATAAATGCAATAAAGAATCCTATTACTGATACTGTAAATGGTGTGATATCCGTTTTACCAATAAAGTACGAAGCAATTGCTGCAACGATTAAACCGATAATAACACCGATTGAGTTTGCTTTTTTAGTAAAGATACCTACAGCGAATACCCCTGCAATTGGTACACCAAATAGTCCTGTTACTAATAGGAATAGATCCCATGTTTCATTAGTTTCTTGATTGATTAAATATAATGAAGCTAATGTACCGAATACACCTGCTATTATAATGATGATTCTAGCTAAAAGTACATCATTTTTAGAATCATTATTTTTAGAAAATCTTTGTTTTAAATCGACAACGACACATGCTGAAATCGAGTTTAAACTAGATGAAATTGTTGATTGAGCAGCTGCAAATATCGCTGCAATTAATAGACCACCAACAAACGGCGGAATTTGTGTCAAAATGAAATAAGGTACTAATGCGGATGTGTTAAATCCTTCTGGTAAAGCTGCTGTATTATTGTAGAAAGAATATAATACAGTTCCCATTCCATAGAAAATCGGAATTGTGATAAATGCTAGTAAACCGTTAGTCCAAAGTGACTGATTTGTTGAAGCTACAGAACCTGTTGTTTGATAACGTTGAACGATATCTTGACTGGCCGTATATTGGTGTAAGTTATTAAATATGGAACCAATAAAGATGATAGGTATAGCAGCTGCTGCGCCCCCAAGTTTCCAATTATCCATAGATATAAATTTCTTGTCTTGTACTGCTTCTTGAGCTACTGTTGCAAAGTTGCCATCAATTTGAAACGCACCTAAGAAGATAATTGCTACTGCGCCACCGATCAGAATAATACCTTGTATAACATCGCTCCAAATAACACCTTCGATACCGCCCATAAATGTATAAATCATACATAATAGACCTACCAATGCGGCGATTAAATAAGGGTTAATATCAGAAACGGCTGTAATTGCTAATGTTGGTAAGTAAATAACGATTGCGACACGTCCAACATGGAATAATGTGAAAGCCAATGAGCCAATAACTCTTATAATAACGCCAAAACGTTCTTCTAAATATTCATAAGCAGTTGTTACATCTAATTTTCTAAAGAAAGGTATATAGAAATAGATAAGTAACGGTATGATTGCAATAATTGCGATATTCCCGGCAGCATACGACCAATCTGTATTAAACGCACGCTCTGGTGTACCCATATATGTGATGGCACTTAATGTAGTTGCATATATTGAAAAACCTACAGCCCAAGACGGTACTTTACCTTTTGCTTTAAAGAACGCCTCTGTATCTTGTCCGGCTCTCTTAGTAAAGTATACCCCGACTAATAGTGTTCCTAATAGATAAAGTATCAATGCGACCCAGTTTGCTGTACCAAAACCTACTTCATTCATGTATGACATCCCCTTTGTTCATCAATAAATTATAAGTTGTATTTTGAAACGAGTGATTTAACTTTTTCTAATCCCTCATTATCTAAAGGTGCTAAAGGTCTTTTTACTTCTCCAGCTTCAATTCCTTTAGCTGATAATACTGCTTTTAATGTAGGGTATATTCCTAAAGCAAGTACTTGTTCGATGATATCGTTTGTTTCATGTTGAATATCATAAGCTTCTTGAATGTTACCTTGTTTAGCTAATTCGAAAATTTTTCTTGCTCTCTGACCATTAATGTTGTAAGTAGAACCAATTGCGCCATCTACTCCAGATATAGCTGCTTGAATAAGCATTTCATCAAAACCAGATAAAATTAATTTATCAGGGAATGCTTTTCTAATTCTTTCTAGTAAGAAGAAGTCAGCAGCAGTATATTTAATACCGATTACTTTTTCATTTTCAAAAAGCTCTTCAAACTGTTGAATGGATAAATTCACGCCAGTAAGCGCAGGAATTGAATAAATAATCATGTCATTTCCAGTCGCTTCGATAATTGCATTATAGTAATATTTAATTTCTTCAAAACTAAATGGGTAATAAAATGGTGTAACTGCTGATAATGCATCATAGCCAAGAGAAGTAGCAAATTTACCTAATTCGATTGATTCATTTAAATCTAATGCACCAACTTGAGCGATTAATTTAATTTCATCTCCAGCTTCATCTTTAACAATTTCGAATACTCGCTTTTTTTGCTCTGTGTTTATTAAGAAATTTTCCCCAGAACTACCATTGATATACAAACCATCAATACCTTGAACGTCGATATTTTGACGTACAATTTGTCTCAAACCTGATTCTAAAATATTTCCTTCTTTATCAAATGGTACTAGTAACGCTGAATATAAGCCTTTCATCATTAAAAACTCCTTTTTTATTTTTATAATTGATAATATTGTCAGACCAATTTATAATTATATTGTAAGCGATTGCATCATTAAGTGTCAATTGTTTTTATAAAACTAGATTTTTGTATGATAAAATAAACTTTAAAAAGGGGGGAGATACAATGATGAAAAGAACATCTTTAGTGGACGTAGCAGTTGAAAAATTAAAAGAATATATAACAATTCATCAATTTGAAAATGGTGATAAACTCCCTTCTGAAAAATTACTCATTGAAAAATTAGGTGTTAGTAGAACAGTAGTAAGAGAAGCAGTAAGTAGGTTACAACAAAGTGGTTTAATAGAAGTTAAATCTGGAAGTGGTATGTATATAACTGAAAAAGATAAGCATCTATCTATGCTTTTTGAGTCTCACATGAAAGTTCATGGATTCAAAATTAAAGAATTATTAGAAGTACGTAAAATTATAGAATTAGGTGCTATACGTTTAATTATCGAAGGAAAATTAAACGTAGACTCTCAAAAGTTGAAAGATATTAATAAGAAATATTATGACTCTATAAAACAAGCTGATCAATTGGCGCTATATGATTCGATTTTTCACGAAACCATCATTTTATTTACTAAAAATCAAACGCTTATTTCTATGAGTAAAGTTATTAAAGAATATTTTTCAAAGAATCAATTCAATAAAGTCGTAGTTCAAGAAGATATAGAAAAATCTTTTTACGAACATAGTAAGATTATAGAAGCTATAGAATCGTTAAATTTAATTTTAGCGCATGAAATAATGAATAACCATCTTTCAAGAGTGTTTGAATGGATAGAAGATTTGGAGCGTAAATCATGAGTAATTTAAATAAAATAGAAGTACAAAGTTTAAAGGAACAAGTTTTACAAGAAATTAAACAATATATTTTATCAAATGGCTTAACTATGGGCGACAAATTACCTACAGAAAGAGCGCTTACTGAAATGTATGGTGTAAGCCGTTCTGTTGTACGAGAAGCACTTAGTTATTTAGAACATACAGGTGTTATAGAAACGGTTCAAGGTAGAGGTACAGTCATTAAAGCACCTGATGTAACGAGCTTAGTAGAAGGTTTTTTATTTAGTTTTCAAGTTGCAAATGGCTCGAAACAAGATTTATTATCTTTAAGAATTATTTTTGAATGTGCAGCTATAGAAGAAATTATTAAAAATAATAAAGATATTGAATTATTGTCTCAAATAGTAAATGAGGATGTAAAGAATCATTATGAGAATGATCGTAAATTCCATCAAGCAATTTTACATTCGACTGGTAACGCACTATTTGAACAGTTGAGTACAGTCGTACAATCATACTTTTATCATATTGAAAATCAACAGCAAGAAATTGACTATAAAGAAACATCTCAAACACATAAACGTATAGTAGAAGCAATCCATAATAAAGACATCACAACTGCAAAAGAATTAATGACTAAGCATTTATCACTTAAGGAGGGCTAACATGAAAATAGCTATAGATATAGGTGGAACTTATATAAAATCTGGAGTAATAGATGAAGCACAAAAACTTCATGGTTATCAAAAAGTCAAAACACCGGAAAATATTCATAACGAAATACTTAATGAAGTTAAAAATATTATAGAAATGTATGTGAAGGACTTCGAGTTGAATAATCCCAAAGTAGGTATTTCAACAGCAGGAGTGGTTGACTCTGAAAAAGGTGTGATTACTTATGCAGGCCCGACAATACCTGGATATAATGGAACAAACTTTAAAGAGTCATTGGCATATATCACTCATAATGTTGAGATTCACAATGATGTGTCTTGTGCGTTGTTAGGGGAATTATCTGAGCATGATGGTAATACTCAATCATTATTTTTAATGACAATTGGTACTGGAATAGGAGGCGCTTATTACGAAGATAAATTATTAGAAGGTGCGAATTATAAAGCATGTGAAATTGGTTATTTATTATATGATGAAGAGACAAATACAACGTATGAAGACCGTGCTTCAACAAATGCTTTAAAATCAATAATTAATAAGCAATATAGAGAACCTGTTTCTGTAGAACAGTTATTTGAGTTGGCATATAGCGATGATGAAAAAGCAATGACTATATTAAAGAACTGGGCTAAAAAAGTCGCAGAAGGAATTGCACAAGTTCAAATAGTATTTGATCCTGAGATTATACTTATTGGTGGAGGTATCTCTAAACAAGAGGAGAAGCTGATTGATTTAATTGAACCATATATAAATCAATATTTACCAGAAGATTATGGGCATGCACGTATTGAAACAACTTCAAAAGGTAATGACTCTGCTTTATATGGGGCTGTAGCACTTTTTAATTGATTGTTAACTTAATATTTATTTTGGTTAACAATGTGATATAATATATCTTATCTTATTAATAGGAGTGAAAATTTTGAAGACAAAAGATATCGTTATTATCGCAATGTTTACCGCATTTATAGCTATGCTAGCATTTATACCACCAATTCCGTTACCCTTTATGCCGGTTCCAATAGCTTTTCAAAATACAGGCATCATGCTGGCTGGGTGTCTATTAGGGTATAAAAGAGGTACGCTTAGCGTAGTTATATTTTTATTATTAGTGGCAGTCGGACTACCTATTTTAACTGGAGGAAGAGGCGGATTAGGTGTATTTTTCGGTCCATCAGCAGGCTACATATTAGGATACCCGCTTATTACATTTCTTATTGGCTACTTTATCGATATAAAATGGAAGAAGTTAACATTTGTTTACGTACTTATCATTAATATAGTAATAGGTGTACTATTATTGAATTTAATCGGTGGATTTGTCATGGGGGAATTCATGAATATCTCTATTTCTAAGAGATATATTTTCGCAGCTACATTCTTGCCAGGGGATATCGTTAAAGCTATTTTAACAACTATGTTATTATTTAGTTTAAAACATATACCTGAAATTAAAAGGATAAGAAATAGTTAAGAGGTGAAGTAATGTGATATCGTTTAAAGATATAATTACTGACGGCGATATTTTAGAAACTACAAATCGATATATTCACTATCAAACTTTGCATAAAAGAATACAATATGATTCAAATAAAATAGTTTATAAAATTATGCCTGATTTACATACCTTTAAAAAAGATGAACAAATGTTAAAAGCATTACATGATCAACATAAGCAACCATTTTTAAAATTTGTATTCCCAGAAAATGAGCGACTTGAGGAACCATTAAGTTCATATTTAACTTATAGAGGTTATGAGTATAGTTGGATAGAATTATATGTAGTTACACCTCAAAAATTATTAAAAGAACCACATGATGATATAGAAGTAATGCCTACAGATGAAGATAATATTGTAGATTTTTTAAATATTTCTTATGAATTTGATAAAAAGTTTGGAACAGACTATGCAGAATTGAAAGTAGAAGATAATAAAAAGCAATTTAATTCGGACAATCCTATACAAGTCATTTCTTATTATAAAGGGAAACCAGCTGGGATTTTACTAATATGGGATAATGAAGCATATGTCGAACTAGATAGCTTTACTGTTAGAGAACCAATGAGAAGACTAGGTATAGGATCACAAATGCAATCGTTTGTAGCGAATTATGCGAAAGGGAAATCCG
The DNA here is from genome assembly GCF_022386955.1 of Mammaliicoccus sp. A-M4. NCBI lineage: Bacteria > Bacillati > Bacillota > Bacilli > Caryophanales > Staphylococcaceae > Mammaliicoccus > Mammaliicoccus sp. A-M4. Next base: position 53,970 of record NZ_JAJNHH010000007.1, on the reverse strand, counting down.
TAATACTCGTTGCAGATGGTGAAGATACTGCAAAAGATATGTATAAAGCACAAGGTTATCAATATGGTGGATTCCAATATGAAGCTTTAAAAGAATTTACAGTAGAATAAAAAGTACAAAATGCTCTTTCTTTAAAATGCAGTTATGCATTTTTGAAAGAGCATTATTCATGTAAACTAGTAGTTAATCTATTTCTAGTCGTTCTGGGTGAGAATATACGTTAAAGCTACCATCTCTTATAAAACCTATAGCTGTTATGTTAAGATCATTAGCTATTTCAATAGCTAAATTAGTTGGTGCTGATTTGGAAAGTATAACACCAACGCCAATCTTTGCTGCTTTTATTAATATTTCCGAGGAAATACGACCGCTAAAAATAAGCACTTTATTTCTTACAGGTATATCTTCTTGGATGCAGTATCCATATAATTTATCTAGCGCATTGTGTCGACCAATGTCAGCTCGATGTTCATAAAACATGTCGCCATCACTAATAGCAGCGTTATGCAATCCACCTGTTTGTTGGAAAATTTTACTTTCTGTTTGAAGTTGGTCCATCATACTAAGAATTTGATTCGGCTTTATTTTTATTTTTGAATTCGATATTTTAGCAGTTAAAGCATCATTGTTAAAATAAAAAGAGCGACTTTTACCACAACAAGATGAAATCATACGTTGTGTGAATTTATTATCTTTAAGATTTATTTTTTTATTTAGTTCTACATGAGCAAAACCTTTCGAATCATCTATTGAAATTTGCATTAAATCACTTTTTTTGAATATAACGCCTTCTGAAGCTAAAAATCCTAGAACAAGTTCTTTGAGGTTTTTCGGTGAGCAAATTATTGTAGCAAATTCTTCACCATTAACCATAATGGTAATCGGAAATTCAGTGACATAATCATCTGTAGTTTCTCTTAATTCTTGATGTTCATATCTTAAAATGGGTTGGTTAAAAGTCATATTCTGCTCCATATATATTCCTCACTTTAATTATCGATTTATTTATGATTACTATTTTACTGTGAAGAATGAACTTTTAAAAGAAGAAAGCTTTTACATAACTTACGTTATATTCTAAAAATTAAATTAATTTAGGTTAAGTAAAGCCCTAAATTGTCAATCATATTACCCTGAAAATTAATTTGATTATTCTATTTAATACATATTTGTGAAAAAATATATAAGGAACTTTCATTAATCGATTGAAAGGTGTAAATTAAGTTTATACATATTTTGAAACGGAGATGAATGAGAAAATGAAGAAGGCCATACTATTGATTCTGACATTACTACTTGTCTTAGCTGGATGTAGTTCAGAATCAAATCAGGACAAAGCTAGAAAAGAAAATGCTGACAAAACATTTACTGTTGCAGCAGCAGCGAGTTTAACAGATGTTACAAAAGCATTAGAAAAAGAATTTAAGAAAGAACATCCTAAAACAAAAATTAAATTTAACTATGGTGGGTCAGGTAGTCTTCGTAAACAAGTTGAAGCTGGCGCAGATGTCGATGTCATGATGTCAGCTAATACTTCTGATATCGATAAATTAAAAGATGAAGATAAAGTTTCTGAAGTTTATGATTATGCTGAAAATAAATTAATCATTATAAAATATAAAAACTCTCCAATTAAAAATTTAAAAGATATCAGTTCACCCCAAAAAATATCTCTTGGTGAAGAAAAAAGTGTACCAGCAGGTCAGTATGCAATTGAATATATGAAAAAAGAAGATATATATAATGGCATGACGAGTACTTTTGTATTTGCAAAAGATGTTAAACAAGTACTAAATTATGTACAAAATGAAAATGCAGAAGCAGGCTTTGTTTATGCTACAGATATTTATAAAGGTAAAAATGAAAAAGTGAAAAATATTGAAAAATTATCTGATGCACCTTTAGACAGACCTATTGTTTATAGAGCAGGTCTTGTAACGGATAATAAAGAAGCAAAAGAATGGTTTGAATTCTTAAAAACAAAAGAAGCCAAACAAATATTTAAAGATTATCACTTTGAAGAATAGGAGATAAATTATGCCAGATTTAACACCACTTTGGATATCAATTAAAGTATCGTTAATCAGTACTATTATTGTATGCATATTAGGGATTTTTCTGGCGAAATTAATGCATAGATATAAAGGTAAAATGCGTCCTATTATTGAAAGTATTATTATGTTACCAATCGTTTTGCCACCTACTGTGATGGGATTTATATTATTGATTATATTTTCTAAAAACAAATTGTTTGGTGGCATTTTAGATGAAGTCTTTCACGTTCAAATTATATTTACATGGGTTGGAGCTGTCATAGCAGCTGTTATCGTAAGTTTGCCTTTAATGTATCAACACGTAATAAATGGATTTCAATCTATCAATCCTAAAATGTTAAACTCTGCGAGAACAATGGGAGCTAGCGAAAGTAAGATTTTTAGACAGATTATTTTACCATTATCAAAGCGAGCAATATTTTCAGGTATTGTAATGAGCTTTGCAAGAGCATTAGGTGAATTTGGTGCAACTTTAATGATCGCTGGCTATATACCTGGATTAACGAATACATTACCTTTAGAAATATATTTCTTAGTTCAAGCAGGAGAAGAACATAAAGCCTGGATATGGGTGCTTGTATTGATTGCATTTGCTATTTGCGTTATTAGCACTATTAACATATTGAACCAGAAGAATCATAAATGGGAGTAGATATTAGTGATTGATATTCAAATTAAAAAGCATTTCAAAACGCGAACGATTGAAATGAACGTTCAATCTAATGAACCTAAAATATACGCAATAGTAGGTAAGTCGGGAATAGGTAAAACGACGATGTTAAATATAATAGCAGGTTTGAATGAAGCGGATGACTGTAAGATTAAAGTTAACCACAATTTATTAAGTGATCATCACCATTTAGTAAAAGTACAAGATAGAAATATAGGTTATTTATTCCAAGATTATCAACTTTTTCCCCATATGACGGTAAATGAAAACATTCATTTTATGACAAGTCAAAATGAAAATACAAAACAATTAATTAAACATTTGCGAATTGAACATTGCTTAAAGCAATATCCTTCAACATTATCGGGTGGAGAATCACAACGCGTTGCACTTTGTAGAGTTTTAAGTGTGAAACCTAATTTATTATTGCTAGATGAACCATTTTCTAGTCTTGATGATGAAACTAAAGAAGAAGGGATGAACCTTATTAAATATATATTTAATACATGGCATATTCCTATCATTCTCGTAACACATTCTAAAAAAGAAGTTCAACGATTAGCACATGAAATAATAGAGATTAAATGAATATTTAACTTAATAATATTTGAAAGCTGAGGCATTTATCGATGTCTCAGCTTTTTTATCTTTAGTTAGGGATTTCGAGAAGCGGTATAGGTAATCCCCTAATACATATACTTTGTGAAAAAATGTACAATTTTATTAATAAAGGGCAAATATTAGGAGGTTCTATATATGGCTAAACTCGGTTTGAAATTCTTTAAACCTACAGAAAAATTTAATGGAAATTGGTCAATTTTAGAAGAGAAGAGTAGAGAATGGGAAAAAATGTACAGAGAAAGATGGAGCCATGACAAAGTTGTTAGAACAACACACGGTGTAAACTGTACAGGTTCTTGTTCATGGAAAGTCTTTGTAAAAAACGGTGTTATTACATGGGAAAATCAACAAATTGATTATCCTTCATGTGGTCCCGATATGCCTGAATTTGAACCAAGAGGCTGTCCAAGAGGAGCTTCTTTCTCTTGGTATGAATATAGTCCGTTACGTATTAAATTTCCATATGTAAGAGGGAAGCTATGGAAATTATGGAAAGCAGCATTGAATGAATTTGGAGATCCAGTAGTAGCTTGGGCATCAATTGTAGAAGATGATGTGAAAGCTGAATCATATAAAAGTGCTCGTGGTAAAGGCGGGCACGTACGTGTTAATTGGCGAGATGTTACTCAATTAATAGCAGCTCAAATTATTTATACTGTTAAGAAATATGGACCAGATAGAATAGCTGGATTTACACCAATACCAGCAATGTCGATGATTAGTTATGCTTCTGGTGCACGTTTTATATCTCTATTAGGTGGAGAAATGTTAAGTTTTTATGATTGGTATGCAGACTTACCACCAGCATCACCACAAATTTGGGGAGAACAAACCGACGTTCCAGAATCGAGTGATTGGTATAACGCAGGATACATTATTATGTGGGGGTCGAATGTACCTTTAACGAGAACACCCGACGCTCATTTTATGACAGAAGTACGATATAAAGGAACTAAAGTCGTTTCGGTAGCTCCAGACTATGCAGAAAATGTGAAATTTGCGGATAATTGGCTTGCACCTAACCCAGGTACAGATGCGGCTTTAGCTCAAGCTATGACACATGTTATTTTGCAAGAATATTATGAAGATAAAAAAGAAGAAATGTTTATTAATTATGCTAAACAATATACTGATATGCCATTTATTATTCAATTAGAACCCCATGGAGAAGGCTATAAAGCAGGAAGATTTTTACGTTCAAGTGATTTAGGTATAAAGACTGAACATGCTGAATGGAAACCTGTTGTATATGATCAAAATTCTAAACAACTCGTAGTTCCGAATGGCACAATGGGTCAACGTTATGAAAAAGATGTGAAATGGAATTTAAAATTAGAAAATGAAGATGGCACTGTCATTGATCCAGCTTTAACTTTTAAAGACGCCGATGCATCAATTATGACCATTCAATTTCCTTATTTTGATAACGAAGGAAATGGTATTTTTGAAAGACCTATATTAGTAAAAGAAATTGAAAATCAAAATGGAGAAAAAATTTACGTATCAACTATTTATGATTTAATGGCTAGTCAATACGGAATAAGACGCTTTAATCATCCATTAGAAGCTACAGGGTATGATGATGAAAACTCTCTATATTCACCAAAATGGCAAGAAAAAATAACAGGTGTAAAATCATCAGTTGTTGTTCAAATCGCAAGGGAGTTTGCTCAAAATGCAATCGATACAGAAGGACGTTCTATGATTATTATGGGGGCAGGTATCAATCATTGGTTTAACTCAGATACGATTTATCGAGCTATTTTAAACTTAGTTATTTTATGTGGATGTCAAGGCGTAAACGGTGGTGGTTGGGCTCACTATGTTGGTCAAGAAAAATGTAGACCGATAGAAGGATGGTCAACAATCGCTTTTGCAAAAGACTGGCAAGGACCACCAAGATTACAAAATGCTACAAGCTGGTTTTATTTTGCTACAGATCAATGGAAATACGAAGAATCAGGTGTAGATAAATTACAGTCACCATTATCTAATGAGCTTAAACACCAACACCCGGCAGATTATAACGTTTTAGCTGCACGATTAGGTTGGCTACCTTCATATCCGCAATTTGATTGCAATAGCTTATTGTTTGGAGAAGAAGCTAAAGAATCAGGAGATGATTCCAATGAAGCAATTGTTAAAAGAGCAGTTGATGCAGTTAAATCTAAAAAAACAAAATTTGCAATTGAAGATCCTGATGCTAAAAAGAATCATCCTAAAACATTATTTGTATGGCGCTCTAATTTAATTTCGAGTTCTGCTAAAGGTCAAGAATACTTTATGAAACACTTATTAGGTACTAAAGATGGATTATTAGCAAATCCAAATGAAACGGAAAAACCAGAAGAAATTGTATGGCGTGAAGAAACTAACGGTAAATTAGATTTGTTAGTAGCTTTAGATTTTAGAATGACGACCACACCTTTATATGCTGATGTCGTTTTACCAGCAGCAACATGGTATGAAAAACACGATATATCATCAACAGACATGCATCCATTTATACATCCATTTAACCCAGCAGTCGATCCATTATGGGAATCAAAATCAGACTGGGATATTTATAAAACCATAGCAAAATCAGTATCAGAATTAGCTAAAACACATATGAAAGGCGTGTTTAAAGATGTTGTAACAACACCGTTAGCACATGATACACAACAAGAAATAGCCACACCATTGGGCTTAGTAAAAGATTGGTCTAAAGGTGAAATTGAAGCAATACCTGGTAAAACAATGACTGGATTTGCAGTTGTAGAAAGAGATTATACTCAAATTTATGACAAATATATATCAGTCGGACCTTTATTAGAAAAAGGTAAAATAGGTGCTCACGGTGTTAGCTTTTCTGTGAAAGAACAATATGACGAATTGAAGTTAATGCTTGATACGTGGGAAGATGGCACGGTTAAAAATGGCTTGCCTAGGATGGATACTGCTAGAAAAGTTGCAGATGTCATATTAAATGTATCATCTGCATCAAACGGTAAAGTATCACAAAAATCATACGAAGATTTAGAACAACAAACAGGAATGGAACTTAAAGATATTTCTGCAGAAAGAGCATCTGAAAAAATTACATTCCCTAATATTACTGCTCAACCTCGAGAAGTTATACCGACAGCAGTGTTCCCAGGCTCTAACAAGTTAGGAAGAAGATATTCACCATTTACAACTAACATTGAACGTCTTGTACCATTTAGAACATTAACAGGTAGACAAAGTTACTATATTGACCATGAGGTGTTTCTACAATTTGGGGAGAACTTACCAATTTATAAACCGACATTACCACCTATGGTATTTGGTACGAAGGATAAACAGATTAAAGGTGGCGTTGATACACTTGTATTACGTTATTTAACACCACATGGTAAATGGAATATCCACTCAACTTATCAAGATAATCTACACATGCTAACTCTCTTCAGAGGAGGGCCGACAGTTTGGATTTCTAAAGAAGATGCACAATCTAATGATATTAATGATAATGATTGGTTAGAAGTTTACAACAGAAATGGGCTAGTAACAGCAAGAGCAGTAGTGTCTCATAGAATGCCTAGAGGCACGATGTTTATGTATCATGCTCAAGATAAACATATTGAAACACCAGGGTCAGAAATTACAGATACTCGTGGAGGTTCACATAATGCTCCAACACGTATTCATTTAAAACCAACGCAATTAGTCGGTGGATACGCACAAATTAGCTATGGATTTAATTATTACGGTCCAATCGGTAACCAAAGAGATGTATATGTAGCCATTAGAAAAATGAAGGAGGTAGATTGGCTTGAAGATTAAAGCGCAAGTAGCTATGGTTATGAACTTAGATAAATGTATAGGATGTCATACTTGTAGTGTTACGTGTAAGAGTACATGGACAAATAGAGAAGGTGCTGAATATATATGGTTCAATAACGTTGAAACTAAACCAGGGATAGGATATCCAAAAAGATGGGAAGACCAAGAAACTTATAAAGGTGGATGGGTGCTAAATAAAAAAGGTAAATTAGAATTAAAATCAGGTAGTAAACTATCAAAAATTGCACTAGGTAAAATATTCTTCAACCCTGATATGCCAGAAATGAAAGATTACTATGAACCATGGACGTATAATTACAAGCATTTAACGACAGCTAAAGAAAGTAAACATTCACCTGTTGCAAAAGCAGAATCCGTTATTTCAGGAAAAAAACTCGATATAAAATGGGGACCGAACTGGGAGGACGATCTTGCAGGTGCACACGTTACAGGTCCGACAGATCCAAACATACAAAAGATTGAAGAAGAAATTAAATTTAATTTTGACCAAACATTTATGATGTATTTACCTAGATTATGTGAACACTGCTTAAATCCTAGTTGTGTAGCTTCTTGTCCATCAGGCGCTATGTATAAAAGAGATGAAGACGGTATTGTACTTGTAGACCAAGACGCTTGTCGTGGATGGCGTTACTGCATGACGGGGTGTCCATATAAAAAAGTTTACTTCAACTGGAAAACAAATAAAGCAGAAAAATGTACGTTTTGTTTCCCTAGAATTGAAGCTGGATTACCAACTGTTTGTTCTGAAACTTGCACAGGACGTATGCGTTATTTAGGTGTACTACTATATGATGCTGATAAAGTACAAGAAGCAGCTTCAACAGAAAATGAGCAAGATTTATACGAAAAACAATTAGATTTATTTTTAGATCCATACGATGAAGATGTTATTCAACAAGCTGAAAAAGACGGAATCACTCAAGATTGGATTGAAGCGGCTCAAAATTCACCTGTTTATAAATTAGCTATAGAGTATAAGCTTGCGTTTCCACTACATCCTGAATACCGTACTTTACCTATGGTTTGGTATTGTCCGCCACTTAGTCCAATTATGAATTATTTTGAAGGTAAAGATTCGATTAGAAATCCGGATATGATTTTCCCAGCTATAGAAGAAATGAGACTACCAGTACAGTATTTAGCTAACATGCTTACAGCTGGTGATACTAGAACTGTTAAATTAGCATTGCAAAGAATGGCTATGATGCGTAGCTATATGAGAGCAAAATCTAGTAACAAAGAATTTGATTTATCTAGATTAGACAGAGTAGGCCTATCAGAAAGACAAACTAAAGATATGTATAGATTATTAGCTATAGCGAAACATGAAGATCGATTCGTAGTACCAACATCTCATAAAGAAGGATACATGGATACTTATAGAGCACAAGGTAGCCAAGGATTTGGTGGAGAAATGTTTGGCTCGAATTGTGACGGATGTGGCGTGCAAAGTATATCAAATGGTAAATCAGGGCAAGAGATTTATAATGAGAACTTCTATGGAGGGATTTTCCGTGATTAATTTAGAAGCTTTGAATCAATATAAAAAGAGTTTTGGTTTTTTTAGTAATCAACTTACGTATCCTGAAAAATTAGATTTTCATCCAAAAGCTTTTGAATCAGCGTTTGATGAAAAACATCCAGCTTATGATTCTATACAACAATACTGGGATAATATGTACGAAATATCACTAGATGACATTCAAGAAGTTTATACAGAGACATTTGATTTTGAAAAGAAAACAACTTTGTATATGACTTATAATAAGTTAACTGAACAAAAAGAAAGAGGACAAATGTTAGCAAGGTTAAAAGTTTTATATGAAATGTTTGGTTTAGAAATGCCTAAAAGTGAATTATCGGATTTTTTACCATTAATGCTAGAATTTTTATATGCAGCTGAATGGATAGGAGATAGTCGAGCACAAGAAAGTTTAACGCTCGTTGTGATGGTTATCGAAGACGGAACATATGAATTAATGAAAGTTTTAGCTCAGAAAAATAGTCCGTACTTCCATCTTATTAAAGCATTACGTGAAACATTAAAATCATGTGTAATTGAACAAGAGAAGGTGGCGAGTCATGATTAATCAATTTGTTTGGGTCATTTTTCCTTATTTATGTGTAGCCATATTTATAGTTGGGCATATATTTAGATTTAAATATGATCAGTTTTCATGGACCGCAAAATCAAGTGAATTCATTGAGAAAAAGCAATTAATGTGGGGGAGTATTTTATTCCATTTAGGTATTATTCCAGTTATTTTTGGGCATATTGTTGGTTTAGGTATACCTGCTGAATGGCTAAGTGCTATAGGTGTAAGCAATCATTTATACCATATAGGAGCGGTTTATATCGGAAGTATATTTGGTATAGTTACATTAATCGGTATGTTTTTATTAACAGCTCGTAGAATTACTAAACACAATGTAAGAAGAATGAGTTCATTTTCCGATATTTTAGTTAATATATTATTATTAGCGATTGTATTTATGGGATGTGTAGCTACTTTATGGACGAATGCAACGGTACCAGATTTTGATTATAGACAAACAATTTCTGTGTGGTTTAGAGGTTTGTTGATTTTTAGACCTAATGCGGAATTAATGACTACTGTTCCGTGGACATTTAAGACGCATATTATTTTAGGGTTATTGATAACAAGTATGTGGCCATTCACTCGATTAGTACATGTGTGGAGCGTGCCATTAACTTACTTTAGTAGAAGTTATATTATTTACAGAAAGCATAAAACGAATTAAACTAAAGGTGAAAAATGAGTTGAGGTGCTGAAAAATGTCTGATGATTTTAATTTTCAAGAAAAACTTGATCAAATTAGAAATAAGTATGATTTTGATTTTGCTGGTATCGCTATGGCTTTGGACACAAATTTGTCTAGTCACATAAAATGGCAGTATGTATCTGGAAATTTGAATCATAGATATAAAAACATCATTTTAAGAAACGGCAGGGGTATAGCAGGAATTGTAATTAAGAGTGGTAAAGAAATGATTCTTCATAATATTAAAGACAGCATTTACAATGACCAAGTCTTTAATTATCCGATTATTCAAAGCGAGGAATTAACTGCTCTTATTGCATTTCCATTATGGATTAAAAATAGAGTGAAGGGTGTTCTATTGTTAGGACAAAGAAACGATAAACGATTACCAAATTTAGAACAATTGCATTTTTCTAGTTTTGGCCCTTTTCAAAGAGAGGATATGATTAATTCATGAGTGTAGATAACGCTTCAAAATTAAACAATATTTTAAAGCAGTATTATGAAAAAACAAGTGAAATGATCGTCTTTTTAAATAGTAAAGGACAAATTATTGATATGAATAAAGCGGCTAGAAAAATCATTTCAGAAGATAATCAAGAGCCTTTGACACATGCTATATGTAGTAGGTGTGAAGGTTATTCAAATGAATACGCACTACAATCGTGTAGAGATTGTTTCTTAGAATCAACGAACATTGGTAATACAAGCTTCCAAGTATTTATGCAAACAAACAGTGGATCAGTAGAACCTTTCACTGCGACTTATCAAACGATTAGCCAAGAAGAAGATATCATGGTGTACACGCTACAAAATGTGTCCCCACAAATTGAAAGACAACAAAAATTACATCAACAAACAATGATGCAAAAGATCATTTCAGCACAAGAAAATGAAAGAAAAAGAATTTCAAGAGAACTACATGACGGTGTTGTTCAAGAATTATTAAATGTCAGTGTAGAGTTGAGATTACTTAAATACCAAGATGATATAGATCAATTGAAAACTCAGTCACAAGATATAGAAAGTATAATGTCTAGATTAATAGATGATATTCGCAATTTATCTTTAGAGTTAAGACCATCTTCATTAGATGACTTAGGTTTAAATGCTGCATTTAAATCATATTTCAAACAGTTGGAGAAGAACTTTGGATTTATAGTTCATTATCACTTTGATTCTGTTGAGCTTAGATTTAATCCAGAAATTGAAACGGTTGTTTACCGAATTGTCCAAGAAGCGGTATTTAATTCTTTAAAATATGCTAATGTAGATAGTGTTGATGTACACATGTTATTTGAAGACAATATGATTCAAGTAGAAGTGGCTGATCAAGGTGCCGGTTTTGTTATTGGAAGTCAACCTAAAGGGTCAGGGCTAGGTCTGTATGGCATGCAAGAGCGTGCAGAAATAGTAGGTGGTAGCGTTAATATTGAAAGCAAAATAGGTAAAGGTACTAACATTAAATTAAAAGTGCCAATAGCATAAACGTGGAGGAAGACAAATGAAACTCGTAATTGCAGATGATCATGCAGTTGTTAGAACAGGTTTTTCTATGATATTAAACTATCAAGAAGATATGGAAGTAGTGGCAACTGCCGCAGATGGAATAGAAGCATATCAAATGGTTGCTAAACATAAGCCTGATGTATTGATTATGGATTTAAGTATGCCGCCAGGTGAATCTGGATTAATTGCGACGGGTAAAATTTCAGAAGATTTTAAGGAAACTAAAATACTTATATTAACGATGTTTGACGATGAAGAATATCTGTTTCATGTTTTAAGAAATGGAGCTAAAGGTTATATCTTGAAAAATGCGCCTGATGAAGAATTAATTCACGCAGTAAGAACAGTTTATAAAGATGAAATGTATATTGATTCGAAAGTTACGAGTGCACTTGTTAATGAGCTTGTTAACCCAAGTAACCAATCAGATACTAACTCGAATGATCCATTTAAAATTTTATCTCAAAGAGAATTAGAGATACTTCCTTTAATCGCAAAAGGGTACGGAAATAAAGACATAGCTGAAAAGTTATTTGTCTCAGTAAAAACAATCGAAGCACATAAAGCACGAATTATGGATAAACTTAATTTAAAATCTCGTCCAGAATTAGTTGAATATGCTATGAAGAAAAAATTATTAGATTTTTAAATGGTTAATCACTATATCGTACGAATCAATAGGATATAAAGTTGTAACGTGCAAGGACATCGAGCCTTGTACGTTATTTTTTGTTGATACGACTTAGAGTGGCGAGAGATGACTTGCTTGTTGGATTAAGTATGACAAAAATCCAAGTAGAACACCTTTTGTTGGATTAACTAAGGCAATAATCCAAGTAGAACACCTTTTGTTGGATTAACTAAGGCAATAATCCAAGTAGAACACCTTTTGTTGGATTAATTAAGTTGAAAATCCAATAAGAGCCTGTTTTGTTGGATTAATTAAGTTGAAAATCCAATAAGAACCCGTTTAGTTGGATTAATTAAGCCGAAAATCCAATAAGAGCCATTTAGTTGGATTAATTAAGTTGAAAATCCAATAAGAGCTCAAATTATTAGATTAACTATCAATTTAGCTTTGAATTTCACTTGAACGAATTTGTAAAGTGCTGACGCCCAAGGGAATAGTATGCGCGAGAGACTACAGGCTCGAGCCATACTCTAGACAACCATGCACTTTCAAATCAGCAGATTAGGAGAATTATTTTGAGTTAAGTACTTCTACCTCACACCATTATTTTATAGGGAAATTACTGAAGGAGGTAAGGGGAATTCCTTATGTGCAGTTTTTCACAAATAACCTAAAATGTAGTTGAAAAGAGTTTTAAATTATCTACAAATAAAAAGGGTGAAAGTCATGAAAAACAACACAGGTAAAGTCCAATTACCGTTACAAACCTTAAGCTTAATGGCAGGATTTATGGTGTGGAGTATTTTAGCTCCTTTAATGCCATACATATCACAAGATTTTAACGTACCAGAAAGTCAGAAAGCTATTATTTTAGCGATACCTGTTATTCTAGGTTCAATTCTAAGAATTCCTATTGGTTATTACACAAACTTAATTGGATCTAGACTTGTCTTTTTAATTAGTTTTATTATTTTAATTTTTCCAGTATTTTATTTAAGTCAAGCAACTTCAACTACAGGACTAATGATAGCTGGATTCTTTATTGGTTTAGGTGGTGCAGTGTTTTCAGTTGGTGTTACATCGATTCCTAAATATTATCCGAAAGAAAAACATGGTTTTGCTAATGGTATATACGGTATGGGTAATTTAGGTACAGCTGTTTCATCATTTTTAGCTCCACCAATAGCAGGGGCTATAGGTTGGCAACATACTGTTCAATTATATGTACTAGTAATGGCGTTATTTGCTATTTTGATGTTTGTTTTTGGAGATAAACAAGAGCCTAAAGTTAAAGTACCTATGTTAAAACAAACTAAACAAGTAGCAAACAACTATAAACTTTACTATTTCAGTTTTTGGTATTTCATCACATTTGGTGCATTCGTAGCTTTCGGATTATTTTTACCAAACTTTTTAGTAGGACACTTTGAAATCGACAAAGTAGATGCAGGGATACGAACTGGTGTGTTTATCGCAATAGCTACAATATTAAGACCAATTGGTGGTATGTTAGGCGATAAATTTAATGCATTAAATATGTTGAAAATATTCTTTGGCATTATGATAGCTGGTGCTTTAATACTAGCATTATCAAATCATATCATGTTATTTACAATTGGTTGCTTAACAATCAGTGTGTCAGCAGGTATAGGAAATGGACTAATTTTCAAACTTGTTCCTACTTATTTCAGCAAAGAAGCTGGTGTAGTAAACGGAATCGTATCAATGATGGGCGGTTTAGGAGGATTTTTCCCACCACTTATTATTACTATGGTCACAGCCTTAACAGGTTCAAACCATTTAGCATTTTTCTTGTTAGCGATATTTGGTTTAGTAGCTTTAATCTCGATGATGCATATGACAAAAGTAGAAAAGAAAACAATTTAATGTTCTTAGGGAGTGGAACATAATCAATGTCTCAAACTCGTTAGTTATAGTGGCCCTATAAAATCTTTTTAAAATTAGGATTTCTGTACCGCTCCCTAAATTATTATATTTCTGTTCAATTCCCTCTATTGATTGAGGATATTGCAATTTCAATCTATAATGGAGATAAAGAGTCGTGAAAGGTTGGTATAAATGAACGAACGATATTCTCGTCAAATTTTATTTGATAAAATTGGTGAAAAAGGACAAGAAAATATAGCAAAAAGTAATGTGACAATAGTAGGGATGGGTGCACTTGGAACGCATGTTGCGGAACAGTTAACACGCTCAGGGATAGCGCGATTAAATATTATAGATCGTGATTATGTAGAAGTATCAAACTTGCAAAGACAAACGTTATTTACTGAAAGTGATATAAAAGAAATGCTTCCAAAAGTAGTCGCTGCAGAAAAACATTTAAGAAAAATTAGAGAAGATATAACAATAAAAACTTATATCGCACAATGTGACGCTAAATTATTACAAGAAGTTGCAAGATATTCTGATGTCATCATTGATGCCACAGATAATTTTAATACGAGATTATTAATAAATGATTTTGCATATAAAATGAATATTCCATGGATTTATGGTGCTTGCTTAGAATCTACATATGTTCAAGCTACATTTATCCCAGAAAAAACACCGTGCTTTAATTGTTTATTACCAGAAATCCCGGCTATAAATCGCACTTGTGATACTGTTGGTGTCATTAATCCAGCAGTTACTATGGCGACAAGCTTACAAGTAACAGATGCGCTTAAAATTTTATCTGGAGAAGAGTTTACGCCAAAGTTAACATTCGGTGATGTATGGGAAGGTGACCATCAATCATTTGGTTTTATACAAATGAAACGAGATGAATGTGAAACATGCGGAGAAAATCCAACTTATCCTCATTTATCATCATCAAGTCAAATGATTACTGAGCTGTGTGGTCGCGATACAATTCAATATATTAATGAAAAGTTAAATCGCCCAGCTATTGAAAAGTTTATAGCTCAAAATGGTTTGTTGCATAAATCAAATGCTTATATGATTCAATATTTATATGATGATCACCGAGTTGTTGCTTTTAATAACGGAAGATTATTAATTCACGATATCGGATCTGTAGAAGAGGGGAAACAATTTGTAGAAAATATGTTTGGCTAGGAGGTTAAATAATGAGTGTGATTGATAAAATTGATAGAAATATAAACATTGCAGTTTTAACAGTTAGTGATACTAGAAATAAAGAAACTGATAAAGGTGGGCAACTTGTTCTATCTTATTTAAATGGTATGAATGTGTCGGTAAAAGAAGAGCATTATAAAATAGTTAGAGATGATGCATCTTTTATACGAGAAGCTATTCAAACATGGCTATCCCAAGATATTGACGCCATTATAACAACAGGTGGGACAGGTATAAGTCCACGAGATGTTACAATCGAAGCAATTACACCGTTATTTGACAAAGAAATAGAGGGCTTTGGAGAAATATTTAGATATTTGAGCTATACAGAAGATGTAGGTTCTCGTGCAATTTTATCTAGAGCAGTCGCTGGAACAGTAGGTAAGCAAATTATAATGTCTATACCAGGGTCAACTGGCGCTGTGAAATTGGCAATGGAAAAGCTCATAACTAAAGAATTAAATCATTTAGTGTATGAGCTTAATAAGTAAATTATTGACGATTGAAGTCTCCATTAACGCCTCCGGATTTATGAGATAAATAAGTCTCACCAATAATCATGCCTTTGTCTACAGCTTTACACATATCATAAATTGTTAAAGCTGATACACTGGCAGCCGTTAATGCTTCCATTTCAACGCCAGTTTGGCCTTTAGTCTTAACTGTTGCAGTTATATTTAAGTTATTCAAATCTTCAACATCCCAGTTAAATTCGATATCAATACCTGTAAGTTGTAAAGGATGACACATAGGAATAAGCTGACTCGTGTTTTTCGCAGCCATAATACCTGCAATTTGAGCAGTTCCTAGTACGTCACCTTTTTTGTTTTTACCATTTTGAATTTGGTTATAAATTTTTTCATTAACTTGAATACTTGAATGAGCGACAGCAATTCTTGTACTTGTTTCTTTATTTGAAACGTCTACCATTTTCGCTCGACCTTGTTCATTAAAATGTGTGAAATCTGACATGTATAATCATCCTTTCTTAAGTTTATTATAACATGTGAACATAGTTAAATTATGAATGGAGTGCATATTATGACAGTTGAAATTAGAAAACCAATACCAGTTGATGATGCGATAAAACGTGTTATTGAAGTTGTTGAGAATAAAGATCCTATAACAGTACATATTGATGATGCTCTGGATTATATATTGGCGGAAGATGTTATCGCTACATATGATATTCCTAGATTTAATAAATCACCATTTGATGGCTTTGCTATCAATAGTAAAGATTCAGAAGGGGCAGAAAGTAATAACCGAATACAATTCGACGTAGTTGATCATATTGGAGCAGGAACACCATCTAAAGTGCGTATTAAAGGTTACGAAGCGGTTCGTATTATGACTGGAGCTCCTATACCTGAAGGTGCAGATGCAGTCGTTATGTTTGAACAAACGACAGAAAATGAAAATGGATTTACAATTAGAAAATCTTTTAAAACTGGAGAAAATATTGCATTTAAAGGTGAAGAATGTACGGAAGATGATGTTGTATTAGAAAAAGGTCAATTGGTTAACAGTGGTGTTATAGCTGTGTTAGCTACTTTTGGTTATGAAAAAGTAAAAGTATTTAAAAGACCGACAGTAGCTATTATTGCAACAGGTAGTGAGTTAGTAGGACCTAATGAACCATTAGAACCAGGTAAAATCAGAAATTCAAATGGCCCAATGATTAAAGCGTTATGTGACCAAATGAATATTCAATCCAAAACTTATAAAATACAAGAGGATAACTTACAAGGATGTACTGAAAGTGTAAATAAAGCACTGTCAGAAAATGATATTGTCATTACTACAGGTGGTGTATCAGTAGGCGACTTTGATTATTTACCACAAGTATATAAAGAAATTGGTGCAGAAGTATTATTTAATAAAGTACAAATGAGACCTGGTAGTGTTACAACAGTAGCTTATAAAAATGACAAACTATTATTTGGGTTATCAGGTAACCCTTCTGCATGTTATTCGGGTTTTCATTTATTCACAAAGCCAACTATTCTAAGAATGATGGCAAGCAAAGATATATATCCAGTTATTATAAATGCTAAATTAGGTGAAGACTTTAAAAAACCAAATCCTTTTACTAGATTCATTCGAGGTAAACTCTCATTTACAAACGACGGGATAATTGCTGTTCCATCAGGTTTTAATAAATCAAACGCTGTGGTTGCAATAGCAAAAAGCAACGGAATGATCATATTGCCGAGTGGTACTAGAGGTTACAGTAAAGGTGATGAAGTAAAGGTATTACTTACTGATCATCAATCATACGAAAGTAATTTAAATATATGAAAATCATGCAAATTGTAGGTTATAAAAATAGTGGTAAAACAACTTTGATTAATGAATTAATTAAAATATGCCAAGAATACCAGTTATCTGTTTCGACGATTAAACACCATGGGCATGGAACACAAGATATATCTTTAAATCATAAAGAAGTAGATAGTCTTTCATTTATTAATAATGGTGCAGAAGAAAGTATCGTTTTGGGACATGAATTAATTGAACGTGTCACAAAAGTTCATCGTTCATTAACAGAAATTATTAACAAAGATTTATCCATACAACCAGATATTTTATTGATTGAAGGATTCAAATCTGAAGATTACCCTAAAGTAGTATTGGGTGAAAATACAGATAATCTAAACGATAAATTAAGCAATGTAGTCTATAACTTTAATGCATACAATCAAGATGAAAGAAAACTATTTCTTGATTGGTTTAAAAAATGGTTATTCCAAAAAGAGTAGGTGCAATTATGAAACAATTTGAAATTGTCTCTGAACCAATAAATCCAGAAAAATATAGAGAATGGACATTAAACTCACGACAAGGAGCTATTGTAGTATTTACAGGACATGTGAGAGAATGGACAAAAGGCATCAAGACAGAATATTTAGCATATGAAGCTTATAAGCCTATGGCTGAGAAAAAAATGGCTCAAATAGGCGAAGAAATTGAAAAAAAGTGGCCAGGTACAATTATTGCAATTGCCCATAGAATTGGTGAGTTACAAATTTCTGATATTGCAGTTGTTATTAGTGTTTCTTCACCTCATAGGCACGATGCATATGCGGCAAATGAATATGCTATAGAGCGTATAAAAGAAATTGTACCAATATGGAAAAAAGAGATATGGGAAGATGGTGAAGAATGGCAAGGTTCCCAAAAACAATACCATTCTTCAATTAAAATGGAGGACTGATTATGAAAGTATTGTATTTTGCTCATTTAAAAGAATTATTAAACAAAAAAGAAGAGCAAATTACGCTCAATAAAACATACTCTGTGTTAGAATTTAAGCAATATTTATTTGAAAATTATCCGGAATTAAAAGGAGAAATTTTTCAAATAGCTGTTAATGAGGAGTTTGTGCAAGATGATGACACAATAACTAGTGATGCTACAGTTGCACTTATTCCACCAGTTAGTGGAGGGTAAAAGAAAAATGATAGCAATAATTCTAGCTGGAGGACAATCCAGTCGTTTTGGTTCACCAAAAGCTTTTGCAACAATTGAAGGAGAAGTATTCTATAAAAAAATTATTAAAACTTTGAATCAAACCAACTTGTTCGAGAGAATTGTAATAAGTACAAATGAAACTTTAAAAGATTCATTTGATTATAGTGATGTTGTAGTAGATGAACCAGTATATGCAAATAACGGGCCATTAAGCGGTATATACAGTGTAATGGAATCATACGATACCGAATGTTATTTTGTGATTGCATGTGATACACCGATGGTAACTGAAAAATCTATCAGTTATTTATATCAATTTTTTATATCTCGAGTAATGGAGGAACAGCTAGATATTGCTGGATATGAAGCGAATGGTTTTAAAATGCCAACATTAGCATTTTATAGTCATCGTGTTAAAAGTGAGATTAAACAATCTTTAGATCAAGGTCAATATAGAATGAAAGAAATATATGAAAATAGACCTGCACAATGGTTAGATGTGGATGAAATAAATAATCAACATAATTGGTATAAAAATATTAACTATCAAGAGGATTTGAAAGAAATAGAGCATTAACTGTTGTAGGTAGAGGGGGCGTTACGATGAATCAAGCAATCAAGGATAAATTAGGACGACCAATTAGAGATTTAAGAATATCTGTTACGGATCGTTGTAATTTTCGATGTGATTATTGTATGCCAAAAGAAATATTTGGCGATGACTTTGTATTTTTACCTAAACAAGAACTGCTCAGTTTTGACGAAATCATCCGTTTAGCTCGATTATACAGTAGCCTTGGTGTTGAAAAAGTAAGAATTACAGGAGGAGAACCTCTTTTAAGACGTGATTTGTATAAATTAATCCAAGGTATTAATGAAATTGAAGGTATTAATGATATTGGTTTAACAACGAATGGTTTGTTGCTAAAAAAACACGGCCAAAATCTATACGATGCAGGATTAAGAAGGATTAATGTCAGCATAGATGCATTAGATAATGAACTATTTAAATCGATTAACAACCGTAATATCTCTGCTTCACAAATACTTGAACAAATTGATTACGCTAAGAAAATAGGTTTTAAAGTAAAAGTAAACGTAGTTATACAAAAAGGTATTAACGATCAAGAAATTATACCTTTAGTAGAATACTTTAAAAATAACAATATTGTCGTAAGATTTATAGAATTTATGGATGTAGGAAATGATAATGGTTGGAATTTTGATAAAGTAGTCACGAAAAAAGAAATGCTAGAACAAATCGGTCAACATTTTGAAATCGAACCAGTAGAATCAAGTTATTTTGGCGAGGTCGCGACTTATTACCGACATAAAGATAATGGTGCTCAATTTGGATTAATTACAAGTGTATCTGCATCATTTTGTTCTTCATGTACAAGAGCAAGAATCTCCTCAGATGGAAAATTTTATGGTTGTCTTTTTGCTGAGAAAAATGGTTATGATATAAAAACTGAATTGCGAGATGGAAAGACAGATAATGAAATATTAACAACACTCAAACATTTATGGAATATTCGAGATGATAAATATTCAGATGAAAGAACGGAAGCAACAGTGGCGAGACGTAAGAAAAACAAAATCAACATGAATTATATTGGTGGTTAAACGTAAAAAAAACAGCAACCTGTTAATTTTAAAATAACGGGTTGCTGTTTCATTTGTATAAAGAAACCTTTATTTTTCAAAATATACACGAATAATCATATCTAGTGCATCATGACTTAATTGCAAAGTGTCTTTACCTGCTTGATTCATCATATATGCTGTATTTTCATCGTTAAAGTTAATGGATTTTGAAAAATAAGGTGCAAATACATCTATAAAACTATTAAGCACTCTTTCTTCATCTGTAATGGTATTAATTTCAGATATAGGTGCGACTTCTAATTGATGAAAGTCTAGATGTTTTTTTATTGTTTCAAAAATAAAATCATTTGAAGGCGGATAATTATTTGTTGCATGATAAATTTTTTGATTTTCTGCATAATCACAAGCCACCGTCAAAACATCTACAACATAATCAACAGGTACAAAATTAGAAGTATGTGTGCTATCTCCAAATAATCTGTATACAGTTTCAATGTTTTTATTAGTGATTCTTCGTTTAAACACTTTTAAAGCTTTCATAAATCCATATAATGTAAATTTAGAATCTGCTTCTCCAGTTACTGAATCTCCTATAATGATAGCTGGTCTTATGATAGATGTTGCCATATCTTTTTCCTGAGCGACTAAATGTTCAGCTTGTACTTTAGAAGCTTCATATGGGTTGTTTGTTGGCGTATCTACCGGGTGAAGTTCTTCATAGGCTAATTCTTTTTCACCTATTGTATAAGCAGTGGATACGTAAAGGAAATGTTTACTATTCAGCTTTTTCGCTAATTCTATTGCATGCTGAGTACCCGTATAATTAATTTGGAACAATTCATCAGCTAATTCAAAATTAAACTTCACTAAAGCAGCTAAATGATAAAATTTATCTATTTGTGGTATGTCTTTAATTTGATTTTCACTAACGTTACAATTTTCATTCGTAATATCACCATAAATAAAATGCATTCTTTCATGATATGATTCTTCCACTTTATTTAATAGCATTAATTTCTTTTGTTCAGATCTGTATAAAATGTAAAAATTCTTGTGCGCATCTTTAGCAAGTGATTTTATTAATTCAGCACCTACAAAGCCTGTTGCACCGGTTAAAAATATATTCATTATTTCACTCCGTTACTTTGTTTCTGACTATATTTTGAATGATGGTTTCGTGAAAGTAAAGCGTTTATATATCGTAATAAAATATAATATTGATATTTGAAATTTAAAAAGCATATAATAGAAAGTATTATACATAAAGGAGCATGTCTTATGATCGAACAAAAGAAGGCTAAACCTTCGTTATTTTTAATTATTATATTAGGCTTATTAACTGCTTTTGGTCCATTCTCTATTGATATGTATTTACCTGCATTACCTGAGATAAGTAATGATTTTAATACAAGCACATCGAATACACAGCTTACTTTAACATTATTTATGATAGGTTTAGCAATAGGACAAGTATTTGTAGGACCACTGTCAGATTTTATTGGTCGTAAGAAACCTTTAATGGTTGCGTTGGTTGTTTACACTATCGCTTCGATATTATGTGTGTTTGCTCCAAATATATATGTCGTGATGGCTTTAAGATTTGTTCAAGGTTTTACCGGCGGAGCAGGTGCAGTTATTTCCCGGGCAATGTCGAGTGATTTATATTCCGGAAAGGCTTTAACTAAATTTTTAGCTGTATTAATGCTCGTTAACGGTGTCGCGCCTATATTAGCACCTGTGCTAGGGGGTATAATACTTGAATTCTCTACTTGGAAAACTGTCTTTTTAGTACTGACAGCTTTTGGAGCGATAATGTTCTGCTTATCATTTTATAAATTAACAGAATCGTTACCTGAAAATAATCGTTCTTCGGGTAGAATAAGCGAAATTTTAGGAGACTTTAAAGAATTATTAAAAAATCCAAAATTCTTATTACCATTATTTATACAAGGTAGTACTTTTGCATTACTGTTTAGTTATATTTCAGCATCACCATTTATCGTACAATCAGTATATGGCGTTTCCTCTTTTGCTTTTAGTTGGATGTTTGCTTTTAATGGACTTGGTTTAATATTTTCAGGACAGTTGGTTAATAAATTGGTTGATCGTTTTGATGAACATACATTGATGAAAGTATTCGCTTTTGTACAAATTATAGGCGTTATTATAGTATCTCTAACGTTGTTAAATAGTTGGTCAATTTGGATACTTATGATTGGTTTCTTTATTTTAGTAAGTCCTGTTTCTGCAATTGGTACTACAGGATTTTCAATAGCTATGGCAAACAATAAACGTGGTGCTGGAAGTGCTTCTAGTTTATTAGGATTATCACAATTTGCATTTGGAGGACTTGTAACACCACTTGTCGGGATAAAAGGAGAACACGATGTTATACCATATGTATTAACAATTGTCATAGTTTCACTCATTTTAATCATTTTATTCATGATTAATAGAAAAGTGTTTAAAGTTAATTAAACTTAATAGATATAATTAAATTCTCCCAGTCCAGTGGATTGGGAGAATTATGCTGAGCAGAGGTTAGCACCAAAACTCAAGATGTTTGAATTTAATTAGAATATACATTAAGGTATACATTCTGAATAATTATTGATAAATGACCTAAAGCAACAAGTGCACTTAAAATTGCTAAAGTTAGTGTGGATTTATTAGCATTTTCAAGGATGAATACTATGCTCAATAAAAAGCTGAATGCAACAAGTATAACGCGGTAACTTAAAAAATTGATTTCAATATCAACGTTTAAACTTGTAACAATCATGATAGTATTGAGTATAATGAACAACACAAGTAATAATTGTCTCATTTATTTCAATCCTAACTTTATGGTTTTGTTTATTAAGTATAACAAATGTTAGGCTAATACGTGAAATTAATGAACGTTTCATTGTATAATTAAGAAACGAATTGATAAAAAGGAGATTTATAAATGGCGATTAAAAAAATGAATATCACTCATGAGCAACATGATGAATTTGTAAAGCAACATCCAAATGGTGATATGTTGCAACTTACAAAGTGGGCAGAATCCAAAAAGCTTACAGGTTGGTATTCTCGTCGTATTGCTGTAGGTGACGGTGAAACACTTACTGGTGTAGCGCAAATGTTATTTAAAAAAGTACCAAAATTACCTTACACATTGTGTTACATATCAAGAGGTTTTGTAGTAGATTACAAAGATGAAAAATCTGTAAAAATGCTTTTGGAACTCTCGAAAGAATTAGCTAGAAATGAAAAAAGTTATGCGATTAAAATTGACCCTGATATTGAAGTAGAAGAGTCAGAAGGTGTATTAGAATTTTTAACTTCTTTAGGATTCAAACATAAAGGTTTTGAAGATGGTTTAAGTAAATCATATATTCAACCACGAATGACGATGATTACTAAAGTAGATCAATCTGAAGAAGATTTAATGCAAAGCTTTGATAAGCGTAATCGTTCACGTGTGAGAAACTCGTTAAAACGAGGAACTGATTTAATTATAGGAAATAGAGACGATTTAAAAATCTTTGCGCAAATCATGGAAGAAACTGGCGAACGTGATAATTTCTTAACTAGAGATTTGTCATACTTTGAAAACATCTATGACCATTTACATCCAGATGGAGATTGTGAGTTATTTTTAGTCAAAGTTGTTCCAGATAAAGTTCTTAAAGATTTATTTAAAGAACGTGACGCTTTATTAGAAGAAAAAGAAAAACTAGAAAATAAACGTCAAAATAAGAAAGTTGTAAACCAACTAAAAGATGCAGAAGAAAAGCTAGGAAATTATGAAAAACGCATTCAAGAAATGGAAGAACTTAAAGAGAAAAAACCAGATGGCGTTTATTTATCAGGTGGTATTCTTATATTTAGTGGTAAAAAATCATATTATTTATATGGTGCTTCTTCAAACGAGTATCGTGAATTTTTACCGAACCATCGTATGATTATCGAAATGATGCGTTTTGCTAAAGAAAAAGGTGCAACTAAGTTTGACTTTGGTGGCACTGACAATAACCCAGACCAAGATCATGAACATTATGGTTTATGGGCATTTAAACGTGTTTGGGGAACATACTTAAGCGAAAAAATTGGTGAATTTGATTATGTATTAAATAAACCAATTTATACAGCAATAGAAAAGGTTAAACCGGCTGTTACAACTTATAAGAGAAAAATAGAGAAAAAAATAAAGAGAAATTAAGATTAATAAAGCACTAAAAATTAAAAATTTTTAGTGCTTTATTCTCTGTTAGTTGTATGAATAGTGACCGTTATATTATAGAATGAGTTAAGAAAAGATAAATAGGGGGAAAACGAGTGGTTCAAAAAATGATAAAATTCTCACTCAATAATAAATTTGCCATTTTGTTAATGACAATTATTATATTATTGGGTGGCGTATATTCAGCTTTTAAAATGAAACTTGAGTTATTACCGGATGTAACAACACCCGTTATTACAGTCACAACGCCATATCCTGGTGCTACACCCGAAAGTGTACTTGATAATGTAACAGAACCTGTAGAAAAACAAGTACAAAACTTAGAAGGTGTAGAAAATGTAACGAGTCAATCGTTAGAAAATGCATCTGCCATCACATTAGAATATACATACCAAACAGACATGGATGAAGCAGAAACAGAATTAAGAAAGAAATTAGAGGAACTTGATTTACCTGAAGGCGTTCAAGACCCAGACATGAGTAGAATGTCTATGTACTCATTCCCTGTAGTCAGTTATTCAATTTCTGATAAAAATGATAATTTAGAAAAAGTTACAAAACAAATGGAATCAGATTTAATTCCTAAGCTTGAAAAAGTTGATGGAGTTGAAAGTGTGTCTTTATCAGGACAAACATTGGAAGAAGTTAACTTAGAATTTAATCAAAATGAACTTACTAAACGAGGTTTGTCAGAAGATGAAGTTCTTCAATATATCGATGGTGCTACAAAAGAATCGCCATTAGGGTTATATACTTTCGGAGATGACTTGAAATCTATAGTAGTCGATGGTCGTTTCACATCAATTAAAGCATTAAAAGATTTAGAAATTCCAATGACTGGTGGCGCTTCGAGTGGTGGTGACCAGCAAGCTAGTCAAGGAGGCGCTAGTCAAGCAGAACAGGCAAGTCAAGCACAGCAAGCAGCGCAAGGCGATGAAGTAAGTTCTGAAGCATCGCAAAGTATTCCAACAGTAAAACTGTCAGACATTGCTGATGTTAAAAAAGAAAAGAAACGAGATTCAATTTCAAAAACTAACGGCAAAAATGCCCTTGCGTTACAAGTTACAAAAGCTACGGATGCCAATTTAGTGGATGTAGTAGATAATGTAGATAAAGAAGTTGAAGCTTATAAGAAAGATCATAAAAATATTGAATCAGTACAATTAATGGAAACAGCTTCAACTATTAAAGACTCTGTATCTACAATGGTTGAAAAAGCGTTGATAGGTTCAATTGTAGCCGTAATCATCATACTCTTCTTCTTAAGAGATTTGAAATCAACAATTATAGCAATGGTATCAATACCAATGTCATTACTAATGGCTTTAATAGGGTTAAAGGCGTTAGATGTTTCACTTAATATTTTAACATTAGGTGCCTTAACAGTAGCGATAGGTCGTGTAATTGACGATTCGATTGTCGTTATAGAGAATATTTATCGACGGATGACGGATAGCGCTGAAAAGTTAACTGGTGGAAAATTAATCACGAGTGCAACTAAAGAAATGTTTATTCCGATTATGTCATCTACTATCGTTACAATTGTCGTATTCTTACCATTAGCATTTGTAACTGGTCAAATCGGTGAGATGTTTAGACCATTTGCTTTAGCAGTAGCATTTAGTTTACTTGCTTCATTGCTAATCGCGTTAACGATAGTACCAGTGTTATCACACATATTCTTTAAAAATGGTATTAAAAAACGCAAAAAAGAAAAAGGCAATTGGTTAGCTGGTAAATATAAAAATGTATTAAAATGGAACTTAAATCATAAGTGGCTTGTTATATTACTAAGTCTTATACTTGTCGTAGCGAGTATCGTTTTAGTATTTACACCGTATATTGGGAAATCATTTATAGATACTGGTGAAGACAAGATGTTAGCACTAACTTATAAACCTTCACCTGGTGAAAAAGAAGACCAAGTTGTTAAAAATGGTGAGCAAGCAGAAAAATACTTATCAAAAGATAAAAATGTAGACTTTGTTCAATATAGCGTTGGTGGAGAAAATCCATTCAATCCATCAGCTCAAAACGATATGGCTTTAATGGTGAAATATGATAAAGATACTCCAAATTGGGACAATGTTGGTAAAAAAGTAATGGATCACATTGGAACATTTGATCATAAAGGAGAATGGAAACAACAAGACTTCTCTACAGGCGGTACAGCAAACGAAGTATCTGTTAAAGTTTCTGGACCATCAACTGAAGCAATAGAAGATACAGTTAAAAGTGTAGAAAAAGAAATTGCTAAAGTAAGTGGAGTTGAAAACGTAAGTTCAAACCTTTCTGAATCATATGAACAGTATGATATTGAAGTAGACCAAAATAAAGCAACGAAACTCGGCTTATCAGCTGGTCAAATTGCAATGACACTTAATCAAACAACACAAGATAAAGTCGTTACAAAATTAAATGACGATGGTAAATCTATAGATGTGAAATTGACTAAGGATGAAAAAACAGACTGGTCAGAAGACAAATTAAAAAATACAAAATTAACGACACCATTAGGTAAAGACGTTAAATTGAGTGAGATAGCATCACTTAAGAAAACAACTTCACCTGATACAATTACGAGAGAAAATGATAAAATATCCGTTTCAGTAGATGCAAAAATTACTGCAGACGATGTTGCCAAAGTAACATCTGATGTTAATCAAAAAGTATCTAAATTGGATAAACCTAATGATGTAGATGTAAACGTAGGTGGTACCAATGATGATATTAATGAAGCAATAGAACAATTAGTGTTGGCAATGGCAGCTGCGATATTAATCGTTTACTTAGTTATAGTCTTAACATTTAAAGGTGGATTAGCACCATTTGCGATACTATTCTCATTACCAGTATCTATTATTGGTGTAGTAGCTGGATTGTTAATTACGCAAGAAACAATTTCAGTTCCAAGTATGATTGGTATGTTAATGCTTATTGGTATCGTTGTAACCAATGCGATTGTATTAATAGATAGAGTTATTAATATGGAACAAAGCGGTATGTCAACACGAGAAGCTTTAATTGAAGCAGCAGGAACACGTTTACGTCCGATATTAATGACAGCCATTGCTACAATTGGTGCTTTAGTACCGTTGTTATTCGGTGGTGGAAGTTCTGTACTGATATCTAAAGCATTAGCTATAACTGTTATAGGTGGACTTGTTTCATCTACGATATTAACATTATTAGTTGTACCAATTTCATATGAAATCATTATGAAATTTAAAAAGAAAATATTTAAAAACCCAAGTGAAAGGGTAGAATAAATATTTTATATAGTCATTAGAAATTAATCAGAGGTAATTCTTATTATTAAGAGTTTTCCTCTGATTTTTTAATTTTTAAATAAAATGATATAATTCTTAGTAAATTAATCAGCTAAAGCTTGTGTGATATATATACTCTGATAGAATATATTCATATAGTATTTATTCGAATTTATTTGATAAGGAGTCGTTATAATGGGAACATCTCGATTATTGTCTCAAATACCTGATAGTTATTTTGGTAAGACGATGGGGCGCAAAGTTGAACACGGACCGTTACCACTTGTTAACATGGCAGTAGGTATTCCAGATGGGGAAACTCCTAAAGTGATTGTTAACGAATTTATTAATGCGATTCAAAAACCGGAAAATCAAAAATATGGAGCTTTTCATGGGAAGTCGACATTTAAACAAGCAATAGTAGATTTTTATAAGAGGCATTATGATGTTGAGTTAGATCCAGAAGATGAAGTGTGTATATTATACGGTACTAAAAATGGTTTAGTCTCATTACCAACTTGCGTAGTAGAACCTGATGAAAATGTCCTATTACCCGATCCAGGATATACAGACTATTTAGCTGGTGTTTTATTAGCGAGAGCCAATCCTTATCCGCTTGAGTTAAAGCCTGAACATCATTACTTACCTAAATGGGATGAAGTAAATCAAGACGTTTTAAAAAATACAACATTAATTTATTTAACTTATCCAAACAATCCCACTGGTTCAGTAGCAACGACTTCATTCTTTGATGAAACAATTCAAAGATTTAAAGATACGTCCACTCAAATTGTGCATGATTTTGCTTACAGTGCTTTTGGATTTGATGAAAAGAATCCGAGCATTTTGCAATCTAAAGATGCTAAAGAAACTGCAATTGAAATATATTCACTATCTAAAGGTTATAATATGTCTGGTTATAGAGTAGGTTTTGCAGTGGGTAATAAAGAGATGATAGCAGCGCTAAAAAAATATCAAACTCACACACATGCTGGTATGTTTGGTGCATTACAAGATGCAAGCACATTGGCATTAAATGAATGTGATGACTTTTTAAATGAACAAAACGAAATATTTAAAGAAAGAAGAACAAAGTTTGAAGCTGCTTTAAATGAAGTGAATATACCATTTGAGCCGATGAAAGGTGGTATATTTTTATGGTTAAAAGTTCCACCGAAGTTTGATGGTGAATCTTTTGTAGAATATTTACTTAAAGAACAATCGATTTTAGTAGCACCTGGCATTCCATTTGGAGAAAATGGTAAATATCATGTAAGAATATCATTAGCCTTGGATGATGAACAATTATATGAAGGTGCGAAAAGATTACAAAGCTTAGCGGATTTATATTAATAAAAAAGAGTCCAGAACAATTATTTATGGCCCGGACTCTTTCGACATTAATTAAAAAATAATAAATATTAAAATAACATAAATAATGAGAATGAAAATTGTCATTAAATTAAGTAATTGAATACCTTTTTTATCTTTCACACGATATTTAAATGCTGTAATTTCTATATTTAAAACTAAGCATAGCAATACAGCTAGTAACCACCAGTATTGAAGCGGAAAAGTAAATATCATACTTCCTAAAAAGACTAATAACATAAGTCCCATGATAAAACGTAAAGCTTGAGTTAACATCGTATGAAGTTGATATATACTTAAATAGCTTATGATAAGATAAATAAGTGTGAATAATAAAAGAATTAAAATTAACATGGTTGCTTCCTTTCGTTAATCTTGATTTAATTGAGCACGTACTTTACTAATTTCATCCTCAATTTGTTCGAGTTGCTTTTCTAACATTTGAGTTGCTTGACCTGTAGATTCTCGCTTTTCTAAATCATTTTGAATACGAATATAATCATATTTAAGTTCAGACAATTGTTGGTTTAAATCCATAATTGAAACACTCCTTTATATTATTGAATGAATTAAAGTTGGTGACAAAGATGAAAAAATTAAAAACGAATGCTATGCGTATACTTGATCAACACAATATATTTTATCATATCCACGAATTTAAAATAGGGAAAGAACATATTGAAGGGGATCAAGTTGCAAAACTTATACAAAAACCAGTAGAGCAAGTGTATAAAACATTAGTTCTAATGAATGATAAAAATGAGCATTATATTTTTGTAATACCAGTATTTGAACATTTAGATATTAAGAAAGCAAGTAAGTCTGTTGGACAGAAAAAGCTTGAATTACTACCACTTGATCAACTTACAAAAGTAACAGGGTATGTAAGAGGTGGTTGTTCTCCAATTGGTATGAAAAAATCTTTCAAAACAATTATTGATGACAGTGCTCAGTCTTTATCAAGTTTTATTATAAGTGCTGGTAAGAGAGGTTATCAAGTTGAAATAGACCCAAATGACTTAGCAAGTATAATTGATATTGAGTTTCATGATATATTAAAACATAACTAAATTAATTTTAGTATAATTAAAAAGAATTTCAAACAAAAAGTGTGCATAAAAATTAAACAATGTTAACATATAAAAATGTGAGTTTTACGAGAGAAGTGATAAAATGACTGAAAATTTCATAATGATAATCTTATTGATTACATTAGGGTACATACTTAAAAAGTTGAAATTCTTTAAAGCTTCAGATGGTAATGTATTAGCTACACTAGTACTAAACGTAACTTTACCATCATTAGTTATCGTCAATTTGAACGGTTCAGACTTGGACTTATCTTTAGGTTGGCTACCTATATTAATGATTTTATACGGTGTTTTAGCTAAATTACTTATTATATGGTTATTCAAGAAAAAATATAACAATCAAATAAGAGGTACAGTAGGGATGATGGCCGCTTCTGTTAATATCGGCTTATTTGCTTATCCGTTGGTGGCACAAATATGGCCTAAAACAGGGTTATTATATTTTGGTATGCTAGATATCGGTACGGCGATTATTATGTTTGGAGTAACTTATTTTGTAGGCAGTTACTTTAATGATGGTGGAGACCAATTTGATTTCAAACAAATGGGCGTAAAATTATTAAAAACTGTGCCTCTAATGACTTATATTATTATGTTCATTTTAAACATATTAAACATACAAATACCAGGAAAAGCGATAAACTTCTTTGAAATTATATCCAACGCTAATATGCCATTGTCTATGATATTATTAGGCTTATTTCTTAACTTCAAAATTGAAAAGGCATATTTACCAATCGTTGTTAAATATTTATTATTCCATTATGGGTTCGGTCTATTAATGGGACTACTTGTCCATTTCTTCTTACCAGTTTCTGATCCAATGATTAAAACAACATTATTAATTGGCTGGTTGTTGCCGATAGGTGTATCAGTGCTTTCATACGCTATTACTTTCAAATATAAAACGTTGCCTATTGTCGGTATGGCCACTAATCTAAGTATTATTATTTCAATTGTGATTTTATATATGTATCAGTTATTATTTGTATAGAAAAAGCGTATGAGACATAAATAATTCAAGAAAAAAATGCTCCTAATTCGTTAATTAAAAATCTAACGAGTTAGGAGCATTTATATATTAACCTTTACCACCCATAAATGCTGGGTAGTTAGTCATTCCGCCATCTACATAAATAGTTGTACCGTGTACATAGCTTGCTTGTTCAGATGCTAAGAATGCATTAATGTTGGCTACTTGATATGCTTCACCAATTTCATTTAATGGTATCATTTCTAATGTTTCATCTCTTGTAGTAGGATCCGAGAATTTTTCACGTGTATGTTCTGTAACAATAGCACCTGGTGAAACGTTATTAATTCTAATACCGTATTTACCGTATTCCATTGACATTGTTTCCATCATTAATTTTAAACCGCCTTTACTAGCAGCGTAGTTAACGTAGTTTGGCCATGGAATTTTATCATGAACACTTGCTGTGTTAATAATTTGTCCTTTAATATCATGTTCTAAATAATATTTGACCGCTTCTCTACTACCTAAGAAAGCACCAGTTAAGTTGATATCTATTACTTTAGACCATTCTTCTGTACTCATTTCGTGTGTTGGTATAGGCTTTTCAAAACCAGCATTATTAATCATAACGTCTATTCGGCCAAATTCTTCGTGAGCTTTTTGTATTAAGTTTTTAATATCTTCTTCTTTAGATACATCACCTTGAACAGCAATTGCTTTGCTGCCTGAATCTTGAATAGTTTTTACAACTTCTTCCGCTTCTTCTGAATTGTTAAGATAGTTAATAACGACATTAGCGCCTTCTTTTCCAAAACGTTCTGAAGTTGCTTTACCTATACCGCTATTACCTCCTGTAATGATAACGACTTTATCTTTTAAATCATTATACATATTAAACACTCCTTCTCTTTAATTTAATTATCCTTTAGCAAAACCTATAATAAATGCTGCGATAATTATGAGAACTATACCAATCCAAATGAAAGTCATTTGGCGTTTTGTTTTTTGTTCGCCTAATAAGAATATACCCCCTAAAGTGGAGACGATAACTAACATTTGTGAGAATGAGAAACTTGTTCCAACCCCAACTTTTGGTTGAGAGATAAATAGGAACATGTTACCTAATGCCCATACTATACCTGGTAATAAATTAAAAGTTGTATATTTAACGGATGGCTTATGTTTAAATGATAAAATCACACCACCGATAACCATACCTATAGATTGAGGGAATAAAGCATCCCATCCTTCTACGCCAAATACTTGGCCGATTACAACGTAAACTACATAACCAACAGTTGAAATAAGTAAAATCGGTATTGCTTGGCCGAATTTTTTAGAATTACCACTGCTAGTTGAACCTTTCTTCTGCACAGAAGTAAAAATAACACCGATGATTAAAAGAACTAATCCTGTTAATCCAAGTGCAACTTGTGTGCCAGTATCCCATTCACCTAAGAATGCGGCACTAAATAATGTTGTACCCAATAGTTGTAAACCTGTAGATATTGGCATTGTTAAAGAAACACCAATTAAATCAACACTCCGCAATTGGAATCCTTGTCCTAAAGCCCAGAAGGCACCGGAAATCATCCCTATAATAATAGTACGGAATGTAAATTCTACATCTCCAAAAATGAAGAGTAATATACCTATAATAAATGCACCGATAGTCGTACCTAAAATTTGATTATAAGGTCCGCCACCGACTTTCACATTAATTAATACAACGCTCCCCCAGAACAATGCTGGTAACAGAGCTATAAGATAATCCATATGGACAACTCGCTTTCTATAATTGAATTCATCTTCCATTTTACCCATTATTAAATATGCAAAACAATTAATAAACTTAATAAATCGCTTACAATGTTAAATTACAATAAAAAGTCTGGAACATAGATTATGTTCCAGACTTTTTTTATATTGGCAGTACCTGACTAGGATTGAAAATACGCTTATATCAAGCTTTTTTCAAACTTAGTCATCCCGCTTCCTAAGAGAGGCGAACGTACTTGAAATGATGCACTTCGTTTGTAATTTTAAATCCAACTTTCTCATATAGAAGCTGTATTTGTTCGTGGTTTTTACTGTCAACATGAATGCGTACTGTTTCAACTTCATTATGATTGAAAGCTTGAGTTGTAGCATAATGAATCATTTGAAAAGCGATGCCTTGTTTTCTGTAATCTCTATGTGAAGCAAGATAAGGAATAGTTGCCAAGTGTTTTGGTATATCTATTGAAAGATAAATGTATCCTTTTACGAGACCTTCCGCCATAAATAAATATAAAGCGTGGTCATCATCTAAAGAATCTATTATATCTTCAGAAGTAACTTCACTATCTATGAAACTTTTAGAATGAAGTTTATCGAACGAATAAAAATATGGTTTACTGTAATGAATCATTTGATGTTGTTCCTCTATTTCGTGAGGGGGCTGGTGTATTTCAAGTGTATATTGTGTTTCAACATAGCCTGCTCGCAATGCTTTCAACTTACTATTGTTGAGTATGTGGTTTTTATGTAAAGATATGTGACAATATTTAACTTCTGGATGATTATTTAAAAGCATATCCCAAGCTTCTTTTAATGATTGTAAAGTTTTTTCAGAAGTGTCATTTACGATAGGGCCCCATACATTTACAGTTTCTTTATCTACTTTTTCGAAACCTAGAATCCCGGTTATTTCTTCATTATTGTAAAGATAGAAAAAAGATTGTTCATCAAATTTGTTATTTAAAGATGACTTAATACTATCAATACATTCTGGAATATATTGTACATGATTTTCATCTTGAATGTTTTTCTCTTGTATATACTGGGCGACAGGATCGATTTGCTTAAGTGGAAGTATTTGCATGAAAGTCACTCCTTTAATGGACATCGATTATTTATAATCTATTATACGATTAATTGTCTTGTTATAAAAGTTTTTGATAACTTTAGATGGATAATCATCCGTGTTATACTAATAAGAATGAAAAAAGAATGGGTGAAATAATTATGAAAGCATTAATTCTTGCTGAAAAACCATCTGTTGGTCGTGACATTGCTAAAGCAATGGGCGTGAATGATCAAAAG
Source organism: Mammaliicoccus sp. A-M4 (assembly GCF_022386955.1). NCBI lineage: Bacteria > Bacillati > Bacillota > Bacilli > Caryophanales > Staphylococcaceae > Mammaliicoccus > Mammaliicoccus sp. A-M4. The sequence continues at coordinate 19,667 of NZ_JAJNHH010000007.1, read as the reverse complement.
AAAGGTTATTTCGAGAACAAACAATATATTGTGACATGGGCGTTAGGTCATTTAGTTACGAATGCAACACCAGAGGAATATGATAAGAAATTTAAAGAATGGAAATTAAGTGAACTTCCTATTATCCCTGATTATATGAAACATGTTGTTATTAAAAAGACGCGCAGTCAGTTTAATACTGTACAACATTTAATGAAACGTGATGACGTTCAATCAATAATCATTGCAACTGACGCGGGGCGAGAAGGTGAGTTAGTAGCAAGATTGATTATCGAAAAAGCTAAAATAAAGAAACCAATAAAAAGATTATGGATTAGCTCAGTTACTGAAAAGGCAATTAGAGAAGGATTCAAGAATTTAAAACCTGGTAAAGCATATGACAATTTATATAAAGCAGCATTATGTAGAAGTGAAGCGGACTGGATTGTTGGAATAAACGCAACACGAGCACTAACTACTAAATACGATGCACAATTATCTTGTGGTAGAGTGCAAACACCAACATTGAATCTTGTTAAGATGAGACAAGACGAAATACAGTCATTTAAACCTGAAAGATATTATCAGATGAACGTTGAAGTGGACGGTTATAAATTCAAATGGCTTACACAAAATAGTGACCGAATTTTTGATAAAGAAAAAATCGAAAGCTTGAAAAATAAATTACAAAATAAAAAAGGCGAAATTAAAAAAGTTAATAAAAAGAAGAAAACTAAATACCCTCAAAAATTATACGATTTAACTAGCCTTCAACAAACAGCTTACCAACGCTATAAGATGAGCGCTAAGGAAACGTTAAATACTATGCAAACTTTATACGAACAACATAAAGTTTTAACTTATCCAAGAACAGACTCAAACTATTTAACAAGTGATATGGTTTCATCATTAAAAGATAGGGTGTCTACTTTAACTGCTACACCATTAAAATCATATGCTGTACCGTTAATTAAAAAAGAAATACGCGCAGGGAAACATTTTGTTGATAATACAAAAGTATCGGATCATCACGCAATTGTTCCAACAGAAGTTAGAGCAAATATGGATCAATTATCACCGAGAGAACAAAAAATATATATGCTAGTTGCTGAACGATTTTTAGAAGTATTACTTCCAACATATCAATATGAAGAAACAACTGTTGATTTAACTGTAGAAGGTGAGAATTTTAAATTGGTTCAAGAAGTAGCAATTGATTTAGGTTTTAAAGCAATTCATCAAGAAGAAGCGGTTGTTAAAGCATTACCATTTAAGGAACACGAACAAGTGATCATCCAAAAAGTAAATGTCATTGGAAAAGACACAGAGCCACCAGCTTATTTTAATGAAGGAACATTATTAAAAGCTATGGAATCACCACAATTATTCTTTAACTTGAATGATAAGAAAATGTCTAAAACATTAAATGAAACTGGTGGAATAGGTACTGTAGCTACACGAGCAGATATTATCGAAAAGTTATATAGTTCTAATGTTATAGAAGCTGTGCAAGGTAAAATTAAAATAACACCTAAAGGCAAACAATTATTAAACTTAGCACCTGAGCAACTAACATCTCCGGCATTAACTGCTGAATGGGAAATGAAACTTACACAAATTGAAAAAGGTCAGTATCAGAAAGAAGCTTTTATGAAAGAGATGAGAAGTTTTACGAAAGAGATTATTTCTGATATAAAAAATAGCGATGACAAATTTAAGCATGATAATTTAACGGCTACAGAATGTCCTACGTGCGGGAAATTCATGTTAAAAGTTAAAACGAAAAATGGCCAAATGTTAGTTTGCCAGGACCCTACTTGTAAAACGAAGAAAAATCAACAAAGAGTTACAAATGCTAGATGTCCAAACTGTAAGAAGAAACTTACGTTATATGGTACAGGGAAAACGGCAGTGTATCGTTGTGTATGTGGACATACTGAATCGCAAGAACACATGGATAAAAGACTTAAAAATAAAAAGACAGGTAAAATCAGTAAAAAAGAAATGAACAAATATATGAAAAATGAAGAAGTTGAAAATAATCCATTTAAAGATGCCTTAAAAGATTTAAAATTATAAAATTAAACATCAACAATGTTACGTACGAAATGTCATTGTTGATGTTTTTTATTTATATATAATGAAGGAATTATGATTCAAATTGCTTTGTAGTTACAAATACGAACATAATGTGAATGTTTTTAATCAATGTTCGTAAAAGTATTGATTTTTAAACATTACAGTAATACAATGTACAGTGTTGAAATTAATAAAGGAGTCTTGAAATGAAACGATACTTTAAATTTGATGAGCTAGGCACAAGTTATAAGCGAGAAATACTAGGTGGGCTAACAACATTTCTATCAATGGCATACATATTAGCAGTTAACCCTTCAATGTTAAGTTTAGCTAGTGTTGAAAATATACCTGATTCTATGAGAATGGATCAAGGTGCAGTATTCGTAGCGACAGCATTAGCAGCGTTAGTTGGTTGTTTATTCATGGGAATTATAGCTAAATACCCAATTGGTTTAGCACCAGGTATGGGATTAAATGCATTTTTTGCGTTTACAGTAGTATTAACTATGGGTATTCCATGGCAAACAGGATTAACGGGCGTACTATTTTCAGGTGTGATATTTGCTTTTCTAACAATGAGTGGGTTAAGGGAAGTTATCATTAATGCTATACCGTTTGAACTTAAGATGGCAGTTTCAGCAGGTATAGGTTTATTTATAACATTTGTAGGTTTACAAGGAGCAGGTATTGTTCAAAAAGAAGATTCTACTTTAGTAACTTTAGGTACAATGCACAATCCAGAAGTATTATTAGCAGTATTCGGGATTATCATCACTATTATATTGATGGCGAAAAAAATTCCAGGATCTATTTTTATTGGTATGGTATTAACGGCAGTTGGTGGATTAGTAACAGGCTTAATCGACATGCCAAGTAGCGTGGTAGGTAAAGTACCAAGTGTCGCACCAACATTCGGTGCAGCATTTGAAGCTTTTGGAGATTTATCCACTATATTTAATGTGCAATTCTTAATCGTTGTATTAACTTTCTTATTTATTGATTTCTTTGATACAGCAGGTACATTAGTTGCAGTAGCAAACCAAGCAGGTTTAATGAAAGATAATAAATTACCTAGAGCTGGAAAAGCACTATTCTCAGATTCATTAGCTACTATAGTAGGGGCTATTTTCGGTACATCTACAACTACAAGCTATATCGAATCAAGCGCAGGTGTTGCTGTAGGTGCAAGAACAGGTTTTGCAAGCGTAGTAACCGGTCTTTGTTTCTTAGCCGCGTTATTATTCTCTCCATTAATGTCAGTTGTTACAAGTGCTGTAACAGCACCGGCATTAGTTATTGTTGGTGTGTTAATGGTAAGCAACCTAGGTAAAATTGATTGGCAGAAATTCGAAATAGCAGTACCGGCATTTTTAACTATGATTATGATGCCATTAACTTATTCAATTGCGACAGGTATAGCATGCGGATTTATTTTCTATCCTATTACTATGATAGTTGCAAAGAGACACAAAGAAATACATCCTATAATGTATGGTTTATTCTTTGTATTCGTAGCATATTTCATGTTTGTTCATTCATAAAAAAAGTCACGTGCATAAGCGCGTGACTTTTTTAATCTTTATAAGTAGTTTTGAACGATTTAGATGGAATGTACACAGGGGCTATTATAATTGTAAATAAGAAAATAACCATTAATACGACCATTAATATGTGTAATAACCATCCAACAACGGGAATGATAGAAATAAAACTCGCAATTAATCCTATTAAAGGTATGACAAAAATAGCTTTGACAGAATTTTGATTATCTATTAACAATATCAATGTAGATATGAAATATAAAGAACCATTAAATACAAGGGCATTATAACCAGTTGAAAGAACAATGCTCCCACCTATAAAAGGAATAGCTAATAAAAGTTCAGAAATTACTAATATAATAGAAAGAACAAGTAATATTGACTTGATTCCTCTTTTCATGTTTTCACCACCTGTTAAAAATACTTTTTACATTATAACATTTAGATTACAAATTATCTATTTTAAATTATCTATTGAAAAGGTAAAAGAATTCCGTTATAATACATGGGTATGTGCTAGATAAAAATTAGAGAAATATATGATTATCTATTGATTAATGGATTCAAATCATGTATCATATCTAATGTTGGACTTTAAGAAGCGATGAAGCGAGAGGTTACTGACACACCCGGCCGCTTTGCCATGGCGGTGTGTAAGAGAGTTTTCGTGGAGAAGTCTATCACTATAAAGTAGACGAACAAGGAGGGAAAATTATGGCAAAACAAAAAATTCGTATCCGTTTAAAAGCGTATGATCACCGCATGATCGATCAATCAGCAGAGAAAATTGTTGAAACTGCTAAACGTTCAGGAGCTCAAGTGTCTGGTCCGATTCCGTTACCAACTGAAAAATCAGTTTATACAGTAATCCGTGCCGTTCACAAAGACAAAGATTCACGTGAGCAATTCGAACAACGTACGCATAAACGTTTAATCGACATTCTTAACCCTACACCTAAAACAGTTGATGCTCTTATGGGCTTAAACTTACCATCTGGTGTAGACATCGAAATCAAATTATAATTCATTCAAAATAACAGGAGGTGCGACTTTCGATGACCAAAGGAATCTTAGGAAGAAAAATTGGAATGACTCAAGTATTCGCAGGAAATGGTGAATTAATACCAGTAACTGTAGTAGAAGCTAGTCAAAACGTTGTATTACAAAAGAAAACTGAAGAAGTAGATGGCTATAACGCTCTACAAATCGGTTTTGAAGACAAACAAGCATATAAAAAAGATCGTAAATCTAATAAATATGCTACTAAAGCTGCTGAAGGACATGCTAAAAAAGCTGGTTCAGCACCTAAGCGCTTCACTCGTGAATTCAGAAACATAGATGTTTCAGCATACGAGGTAGGTCAAGAAGTCACTGTAGATACATTCCAAGCAGGAGACATTATTGATGCAACAGGCGTTTCTAAAGGTAAAGGTTTCCAAGGCTCAATTAAACGCCATAACTTCGCACGTGGACCAATGAGTCACGGTTCTCATTTCCACAGAAGCCCTGGTTCAATGGGTATGGCTTCAGATGCTTCTAAAGTATTCAAAGGTAAAGGATTACCTGGCCGTATGGGAGCAAACACAGTAACTATGCAAAACTTAGAAATCGTTAAAGTAGATGCAGAGAACAATGTAGTCCTTGTAAAAGGAAATGTTCCAGGTCCTAAAAAAGGCTTAGTAAAACTTACAACTTCAATCAAAAAAGGTAATAAATAATTATTTAGGTGAAAGGAGGAAACAACATTATGGCTAATTTTGATGTATTAAAAGTAGATGGTTCTAAATCAGGATCTATCGAATTAAATGATAGTGTATTTGGTATCGAACCAAACCAACACGTATTATTTGAAGCAGTTAACTTACAACGCGCTTCATTACGCCAAGGTACTCATGCAGTTAAAAATCGTTCAGCAGTTCGTGGTGGTGGACGTAAACCTTGGAAACAAAAAGGTACAGGACGTGCTCGTCAAGGTACAATTCGTGCGCCACAATGGCGTGGTGGTGGTATCGTATTCGGACCAACACCAAGAAGCTATTCTTACAAAATGCCTAAGAAAATGCGTCGTTTAGCATTACGTTCTGCATTATCTGCAAAAGCAAATGATAACGAATTAGCAGTATTAGAAGCATTCAATTTTGATGCTCCTAAAACTAAAGAATTAAAAAATGTAATGAGCAATTTAGAACTTTCTAAAAAAGTATTATTCATCGTTGATGCTTTAGATAACAATGTTGAATTATCAGCTCGTAACATTCCAAGTGTAAAAGTTATTGACGCTCAAAGTTTAAACGTCTTAGATATTTTAGACGCTAACAAAGTCGTAATAACAAAAGCAGCTGTGGATAAAGTAGAGGAGGTGCTCGGATAATGGAAGCAAGAGATGTTATTAAGCGCCCCGTAATCACAGAGAAATCTTCATCAGATATGGGATTAGACAAATACACATTTGATGTAGATACTCGTGCAAATAAGACACAAGTTAAAATCGCAATCGAAGAAATTTTCGACGTTAAAGTAGACTCAGTTAACATCATGAACATTAAAGCGAAAGCTAAACGTGTTGGTCGTTACAATGGTTTCACTAACAAACGTCGTAAAGCAATCGTAACTCTAAAAGACGGTTCATCAATCGACTTTTTCAACTAATAAACAATTACCATTAAGGAGGTAAAACGACAATGGCTCTTAAAAAGTATAAGCCAATTACAAATGGTCGTCGTAATATGACTTCTTCAGATTTCGCTGAAATCACATCAACGACTCCTGAAAAATCATTATTACAACCGCTTCCGAGAAAAGCGGGACGTAACAACCAAGGTAAATTGACAGTTCGTCACAGAGGTGGCGGTCATAAACGTCAATACCGTGTAATTGATTTCAAACGTAACAAAGATGGAATTCCAGCTAAAGTAACAACAGTTGAATATGATCCAAACCGTTCTGCTAATATTGCATTAGTAGTATACGCAGATGGTGAGAAAAGATATATCCTTGCTCCTAAAGGTTTAAAAGTAGGACAAGAAATTTTCAATGGTCCAGAAGCAGATATCAAATTAGGTAACGCATTAGCATTACAAGATATCCCAGTTGGTACTACAATTCACAATATCGAATTAAAACCAGGTAAAGGTGGACAATTAGTTCGTTCTGCTGGTACAAGTGCTCAAGTACTTGGTAAAGAAGGTAAATACGTACTAGTTCGTCTTAAATCAGGTGAGGTTCGTATGATTTTATCTACTTGCCGTGCTACAATCGGACAAGTTGGTAACATTGCTCACGAATTAATCACAGTTGGTAAAGCCGGCCGTACTAGATGGATGGGTAAACGTCCTACAGTTCGTGGTTCTGTAATGAACCCTAACGATCACCCACACGGTGGTGGTGAAGGTCGTACACCAATCGGTCTTGATTCACCAATGTCTCCATGGGGCAAACCAACACTTGGTAAGAAAACTCGTAAGAAAAGCCAACGTTCATCTAAATTTATCGTTCGTGGTCGTAAGAAAAAATAATAATACCTTATTTACGTGTGCGGCTTAAATGCCGCGCGCAATAATAAGAAGGGAGGCGCCATAATGGCTCGTAGTCTTAAAAAAGGACCTTTCGTTGATGATCATTTAATGAAAAAAGTTGAAGCTCAAAACGAAGGTGAAAAAAAATCAGTTATTAAAACATGGTCTCGTCGTTCAACAGTATTCCCTAATTTTATAGGACATACAATTGCAGTATATGATGGTCGTAAACACGTACCAGTTTTCATTACTGAAGACATGGTTGGTCATAAATTAGGAGAGTTTGCTCCTACACGTACTTATAAAGGGCACGCTGCAGACGACAGAAAGACTAAACGCTAATTTCTAAAAAGAGGAGGAAGTCACAATGGAAGCAAAAGCGGTTGCTAGAACAATAAGAATCGCACCTCGTAAAGTGAGATTAGTTTTAGATCTTATTAGAGGTAAAGAAGTGGCAGAAGCAATTGCCATCTTAAAATTAACGAATAAAGCAACATCACCTGTTGTTGAAAAATTATTAATGTCAGCATTAGCAAATGCAGAACATAACTATGATTTAAATCCTGATACTTTAGTAGTAAGAGAAGCTTACGCTAATGAAGGACCTACATTAAAACGTTTCCGTCCACGTGCACAAGGTCGTGCAAGTGCGATTAACAAACGTACTAGCCACATTACAATCGTAGTTGGCGAAAAAGAAGTTAAAGAAGCTAAAGAAGTTAAAGAAGCATAATTAACCAAATCATTAAGGAGGGAATATAGTGGGTCAAAAAATTAATCCAATCGGACTTCGTGTCGGTGTAATTCGTGACTGGGAAGCAAAGTGGTATGCAGATAAAGACTTCGCAACACTTTTACATGAAGACTTAAAAGTTCGTAAATATATCGCAGAAGCATTAAAAGAAGCTTCAGTTTCAAGTGTTGAAATTGAACGTGCAGCAAACCGCATCAATATTGCAATCCACACTGGTAAGCCAGGAATGGTTATTGGTAAAGGCGGTTCAGAAATAGAAAAATTACGTAATAAATTAAACGCATTGACTAACAAAAAAGTACACATCAACGTTATCGAAATCAAAAAAGTTGATTTAGATGCTACATTAGTTGCGGGTAACATTGCTCGTCAATTAGAAAATCGTGTATCTTTCCGTCGTGCTCAAAAACAAGCAATCCAACGTGCAATGAAATTGGGTGCTAAAGGTATCAAAACACAAGTATCTGGTCGTCTAGGTGGCGCGGATATCGCTCGTGTAGAACAATATTCAGAAGGAACTGTTCCACTTCATACACTACGTGCAGACATTGATTTCGCACATGAAGAAGCCGACACTACGTACGGTAAACTAGGTGTTAAAGTATGGATCTACCGTGGAGAAGTTCTTCCTACAAAGAAGTCTAGTGAAGGAGGAAAATAATAATGTTATTACCAAAACGTGTTAAATTCCGTCGTCAACATCGTCCTAAAACAACTGGTCGTTCAAAAGGCGGAAATGAAGTAACATTTGGTGAGTATGGCTTACAAGCTCAATCAGCAGCTTGGATTACATCTCGTCAAATTGAATCAGCTCGTATCGCAATGACACGTTATATGAAACGTGGCGGAAAAGTATGGATCAAAATATTCCCACATACACCTTACACTAAAAAACCTTTAGAAGTACGTATGGGTTCTGGTAAAGGTGCAGTTGAAGGTTGGGTAGCAGTAGTTAAACCAGGACGTATCTTGTTCGAAGTTGCAGGTGTTCAAGAAGAAGTAGCACGTGAAGCATTACGTCTTGCTGCACACAAACTTCCAGTTAAATCTAAGTTTGTAAAACGTGAAGAATTGGGTGGTGACACAAATGAAAGCTAAGGATATCAGAAATTTAACCACTACTGAAATTGAAAAAGAAATTAAAGAAGCTAAAGAACAATTATTCAACTTACGCTTTCAGTTAGCAACTGGTCAACTTGAAGAGACTGCTAACATTCGAAAAGTTAAAAAAACGATTGCACGTTTGAAAACAATCGTTCGTGAAAGAGAAATCGAAGAAGAGAAAGCAGCAGATAATAAATAATCAAGTAAAGGAGGTTCATTACTGTGAGCGAAAGAAATGACCGCAAAGTTTACGTTGGTAAAGTAGTTTCAGATAAAATGGATAAAACTATTACAGTAGTTGTAGAAACTTACAAAACTCATAAATTATATGGTAAACGAATCAAATATTCAAAAAAATATAAAACTCATGATGAAAATAATTCAGCAAAAATGGGCGATATCGTTAAGATTGCAGAAACACGTCCTTTATCATCAACTAAGCGTTTCCGTCTAGTTGAAATCGTTGAAGAATCAGTAATTATTTAATAGAAGTATAAAGATAAGGGAGGTCAAACAAAGATGATCCAACAAGAAACACGTTTAAAAGTGGCAGACAACTCTGGTGCTCGTGAAGTATTAACAATCAAAGTTTTAGGCGGAACTGGTCGTAAAACAGCAAACATTGGTGACGTTATCGTTGTTACTGTTAAAAATGCTACACCAGGCGGCGTTGTTAAAAAAGGTGAAGTCGTTAAAGCTGTTGTTGTTCGTACTAAAACAGGTGTACGCCGTGAAGATGGTTCATACATCAAATTTGACGAAAATGCATGTGTAATCATTCGTGATGACAAAGGTCCACGTGGTACACGTATATTCGGTCCTGTAGCGCGTGAATTACGTGAAGGTAACTTCATGAAGATAGTTTCTCTAGCGCCAGAGGTACTTTAATCTATAATGATAAAAAACAAAATTCCTAAGGAGGTGCCTACACATGCACGTACGTAAAGGTGACAACGTAATCGTTATCTCAGGTAAAGATAAAGGTAAAACTGGTAAAGTTTTAGAAGCATTACCTAAGAAAGAACGCGTAGTTGTAGAAGGTGTGAACGTTATTAAAAAACACCAGAAACCAACTCAGTTCAATCCAGAAGGTGGTATCTTAGAAACAGAAGGTACTATCCATGTATCAAACGTTCAATTACTAGATCCTAAGACAAACGAACCAACTCGTGTTGGATTCAAAGTAGTAGATGGTAAAAAAGTTCGTATCGCTAAAAAATCAGGCGAAGAAATTAAATCATCAAAAGAATAATTATTAAGTGAAAGGAGGATCCACTTTGACACGTTTAAAAGAAAAGTTTAATAATGAAATTTCATCTGAATTAGTTAAGAAATTTAACTACAGCTCAGTAATGGAAGTACCAAAAATCGAAAAAATCGTAGTAAATATGGGTATCGGTGATGCGGTTCAAAACTCTAAAGTTTTAGATTCAGCTGTTGAAGAATTGCAATCAATCACTGGTCAAAAACCTGTAGTAACTAAAGCAAAAAAATCAATTGCGACTTTCCGTCTTCGTGAAGGTATGCCAATCGGTGCAAAAGTAACATTACGTGGAGAAAGAATGTATGAATTCTTTGATAAATTAATCTCAGTTTCATTACCACGTGTACGTGACTTCCGCGGTATCTCTAAAAAAGCATTTGACGGTCGCGGTAACTACACATTAGGTGTTAAAGAACAATTAATTTTCCCTGAAATCGACTATGATAAAGTAAGTAAAGTACGCGGAATGGATATCGTTATCGTAACAACTGCTAACACTGACGAGGAAGCTCGTGAATTGTTAACACAATTCGGTATGCCATTTCAAAAGTAATCTCTAATTATAAAGGAGGCTAATTAAGTGGCTAAAAAATCAATGATCGCTAAACAACAACGTAAACAAAAATTCGGAGTTCGTGAATATACGCGTTGTGAACGTTGTGGACGTCCACATTCAGTATACCGTAAATTCAAACTTTGTCGTATTTGTTTCCGTGAACTAGCGTACAAGGGCCAAATCCCTGGCGTACGTAAAGCTAGTTGGTAAAACTCAAAAGAATGAAAGGAGGATACACAAATGACAATGTCAGATCCAATTGCAGATATGTTAACTCGCGTACGTAACGCAAACATGGTACGTCACGAAAAATTAGAGTTACCTGCATCAAACATTAAAAAAGAAATCGCTGAAATCCTTAAAAACGAAGGATTTGTAAAAAGCGTAGAATATATCGAAGATGATAAGCAAGGTGTTATCCGTATGTTCCTAAAATATGGTCAAAACAACGAGCGTGTTATCACAGGTTTAAAACGTATTTCTAAACCAGGTTTACGTGTTTATGCTAAAGCTGACGAGATTCCAAGAGTTCTTAACGGTTTAGGTATTGCACTTGTCTCTACATCTGAAGGTGTTGTAACTGATAAAGTTGCTAGACAACGTGGAATCGGTGGAGAAGTATTAGCTTATATCTGGTAATTATAAAATTATAAGGAGGTGCCCACATAATGAGCCGTGTTGGAAAGAAAATTATTGAGATTCCTTCAGACGTAACTGTTGCTATCGAAGGTAACACGATTACAGTAAAAGGATCTAAAGGTGAATTAACTAGTACTTTTAATGAAGAAATGACATATAAACAAGAGGAGAACACTTTAGAAGTTGTTCGTCCATCTGACTCTATAGAACACAAAACAGTACATGGCACAACTCGTGCATTGATCGCTAACATGATCGAAGGTGTATCTAAAGGTTTTGAGAAAAACTTAGAACTTATCGGTGTAGGTTACCGTGCTCAAATGCAAGGTAATAACATCATCCTTAACGTAGGATATTCTCACCCAGTTGAAATTACTGCTGAAGATGGTATCACATTATCAGTAGATAAAAACACTAAAATTAAAGTAGAAGGTATTTCTAAGGAACGTGTTGGTGCTGTTGCATCTTACATCCGTTCAATCCGTCCACCAGAACCTTATAAAGGTAAAGGTATTCGTTACGAAGGCGAATATGTTCGTCAAAAAGAAGGTAAAACTGGTAAGTAATCACTAAGATAAGAAAGGAGCACTAACATGATCGCTAAAATCGACAAAAATAAAGTTCGTTTGAAAAGACATGCTCGCGTGCGTTCTAAATTAGCTGGAACAAGCGAAAAACCACGTTTAAATGTTTATCGTTCAAACAAACATATTTATGCTCAAGTTATTGATGACGTAAACGGTGTTACAATCGCTCAATCATCAAGTTTAGATAAAGACTTAAATATAGAGCAATCAGGTAATGTAGAAGCTGCAGCTAAAGTTGGCGAAAGCGTTGCAAAACGTGCGTCAGAAAAAGGCGTTGAAGCTGTAGTATTTGACCGTGGAGGATATTTATATCACGGACGTATTCAAGCATTAGCTGATGCAGCTCGCGAAAACGGACTTCAATTTTAATTTAAAGGAGGGACACTCATGCGTCGTAAAGAACAAGAAGTTAAAGAATTTGAAGAGCGCGTAGTTACGATTAACCGTGTAGCTAAAGTAGTTAAAGGTGGTCGTCGTTTCCGTTTCACAGCTTTAGTAGTTGTTGGAGACAAAAATGGTCGCGTAGGTTTCGGTACAGGTAAAGCACAAGAAGTACCTGAAGCTATTAAAAAAGCAGTAGAAGCTGCTAAAAAAGATTTAGTAACAGTTCCACGTGTTGAAGGAACGACTCCTCACCAAGTTATTGGACGTTTTGGTGCAGGTAATGTTTTAATTAAACCAGCAGCACCTGGTACAGGTGTTATTGCAGGTGGACCAGTTCGTGCGGTATTAGAACTTGCTGGTATCACTGATATCTTAAGTAAATCATTAGGTTCAAACACACCAATCAATATGGTTCGTGCTACAATTGAAGGACTTAAAGAACTTAAAAATGCCGAACAAGTAGCTAGTCTACGCGGTAAATCAGTAGAAGAATTATTAAATTAAGGAGGGAAAAAACACTATGGCTAAATTAGAAATTACCCTCACTCGTAGCATTATAGGTCGCCCTGAAACTCAACGTAAGACAGTTCAAGCGTTAGGACTAAAAAAGACAAACTCAACTGTTATAGTTGAAGACAATCCTGCGATTCGTGGGCAAATCGAGAAAATTAATCACTTAATCAAAGTTACTGAACAATAATAATAATCAAAGTATTAAGGAGGTGCCAAAATGAAATTACATGAATTGAAACCAGTTGAAGGTGCTCGTAAAGAGCGTAACCGTGTTGGTCGTGGTATGGCAACAGGTAACGGTAAAACAAGTGGACGTGGACATAAAGGTCAAAAAGCACGTTCAGGTGGCGGTACTCGTTTAGGTTTCGAGGGTGGTCAATTACCATTATTCCGTCGTTTACCAAAACGTGGATTCTCTAACATCAACCGTAAAGATTATGCAATTGTTAATTTAGACCAATTAAATCGTTTCGAAGATGGAACTGAAATCACACCTGCATTATTAGTTGAATCAGGTGTAGTGAAATCTGAGAAATCAGGTATCAAAGTATTAGGAAACGGTTCATTAGAAAAGAAATTAACAATACAAGCTCATAAATTCTCAGCTTCAGCAATTGAAGCAATCGAAGGTAAGGGCGGAACGCATGAGGTGATCTAATGTTTGAAACGATCGTTAGTTTTTTGAAGACTAAAGACATTCGTAACAAGATATTATTCACACTAGCAATGCTCGTTATATTCAAAGTTGGGACTTATATTCCAGCTCCTGGCGTTAATCCAGATGCTTTTAATCAAAATAAAGGTTCGCAAGGTATTACCGATTTGTTTAATACATTCGGTGGAGGTGCCTTGCAGAACTTCTCAATTTTAGCTATGGGTATTATGCCTTATATTACTGCTTCAATTGTAATGCAATTATTACAAATGGATGTTGTGCCTAAATTCACTGAGTGGGCTAAACAAGGTGAGGTAGGACGTAAAAAGATTAATCAATTTACGCGTTATTTCACAATCGTTTTAGCTTTCGTTCAAGGTTTAGGTATGTCATATTCATTTAATAATATGCTTGGCGGTAATTTAATTCAAAATACTTCAGTTTTAAATTATGTTTTAATTGCACTCGTATTAACAGCTGGAACAGCTTTCTTAATGTGGTTAGGTGAGCAGATAACACAATTCGGTGTAGGTAATGGTATTTCAATTATTATCTTTGCCGGTATATTATCTTCATTACCAAACTCATTAATACAATTTTACCAACAAAGCTTTGTTGGTGCAGATGATACTACAATGGCTTGGTTAAAAGCGATTGGTTTATTTGTTGGTATGGTTTTACTTACAGTTGGTGCAGTATATGTACTACAAGCTATTCGTAAAATTCCAATTCAATATGCTAAACGTCAACAACAAGGTTCAGGTGCAGGATTATCTGCAAAAGCAACATATTTACCTTTAAAAGTTAATGCAGCTGGTGTTATACCTGTAATTTTTGCAATGGCATTTTTCATGTTGCCAAAAACCTTAACATTGTTCTTCCCAGAACAAGATTGGGCGCAAACAGTTACTAGATATGCAGATCCATCTCATAATATTGGAATGATAGTCTATGTTATTTTAATTATAGCTTTCGCCTACTTTTATGCATTTGTTCAAGTTAATCCTGAAAAAATGGCAGAAAACTTACAAAAACAAGGTAGTTATGTACCGGGTATTAGACCTGGCGAACAAACTAAAAAATATATCACTAGAGTGCTCTATCGTTTAACATTTGTTGGTTCAATTTTCTTAGCTGTAATTTCTATAATTCCAATTTTAGCTATTAAGTTAATGAACTTACCACAAGCTATACAAGTTGGTGGTACAAGCTTACTAATCGTTATCGGTGTTGCTATTGAAACAATGAAAACTTTAGAAGCTCAACTTAATCAACGAGAGTATAGAGGCTTTAGAAGACGATAAACAAGTAGGAGGGCATTTATGAACATCATTTTAATGGGTTTACCTGGTGCAGGTAAAGGAACTCAAGCGAGTGAAATTGTTAAGAAATACCCTATTCCCCATATCTCAACTGGTGATATGTTCCGTAAAGCGATTAAAGAAGAGACTGACCTTGGTAAACAAGCGAAATCTTATATGGATCGTGGGGAACTTGTTCCAGATGAAGTGACTATAGGTATCGTTAGAGAAAGACTTGCTGAAGAAGATGCGAAAAAAGGATTCTTACTAGATGGTTTTCCTCGTACAGTAGAACAAGCTGATGCATTAAATGATATATTAAGTAGCTTAGGTCGTGAAGTTGATGCAGTAATTAACATCCAAGTGCCTGAAGAAGAACTTATGAATCGTTTAACTGGCAGACGTATTTGTGAAGTGTGTGGAACAACTTATCATTTAGTATTTAATCCACCAAAAGTTGAAGGCATCTGTGATCTTGATGGCGGTAAACTATACCAACGTGAAGATGATAATCCTGAGACAGTAGCAAATCGTTTAAGTGTTAATGTTAAACAAACAAAACCACTTTTAGATTTCTATGAAAATCAAGGTGTTTTGAAAAACATCGATGGTTCTCGTGAAATTGAAAATGTTACTGAAGATGTTATTCAAATTCTTGAAACATTAAAGTAATGACGCTTTCACCCCGAATTCGCCTAGCTTTAGGTGGTTCTTGAACGCGTGTTAGCGTTCAATTTTAAGGATCAAGACAGTATTTAGGTTTTTGAAATACAATCGGAGTGATTACTAAAAGCGATAAGTATTTGAAGTGTTGTCGAATGCAAATCTTAAGTATTAAAATCATCCCAATTTTATAAACCTGTGCTTATTCTATGTGATTTAATCACCTAAAGTATGTCTCGTATTTTGGACCAGGTTTTAAAACATGAAATACAATTAGTATTTCACGATAATGAATAGAAAAAGGGGGAAATGATCATGGCTAAACAAGATGTAATCGAATTAGAAGGTACTGTATTAGATACTTTACCAAACGCTATGTTTAAAGTAGAATTAGAAAATGGACATGAAATTTTGGCACACGTGAGTGGTAAAATTCGAATGAATTATATTAGAATTCTACCTGGCGACAAAGTAACAGTTGAAATGTCTCCGTATGACCTAACACGCGGAAGAATCACTTATCGTTATAAATAATCGTCACTCCAAATACAAGGAGGTATACAAAGATGAAAGTAAGACCATCAGTAAAACCAATTTGCGAAAAATGTAAAGTTATTCGTCGTAAAGGTAAAGTAATGGTGATTTGTGAAAATCCAAAACACAAACAAAAACAAGGCTAATAAAAGAGAGGTGTAAATAAATGGCTCGTATTGCAGGTATTGACGTACCACGTGAGAAACGCATAGTAATTTCGTTAACTTACGTATATGGTATCGGTAAAACAACAGCACAACAAATTCTTAAAGAAGCAAACGTATCTGAAGACACACGTGTTCGTGATTTAACAGATGACGAATTAGGTCGTATCCGTGAAGTTGTAGATAACTACAAAGTTGAAGGTGACCTTCGTCGTGAAACAAACTTAAACATTAAACGTTTAATGGAAATAGCTTCATATCGTGGTATCCGCCATCGTCGTGGTTTACCAGTTCGTGGTCAAAAAACTAAGAACAATGCGCGTACGCGTAAAGGACCAGTTAAAACAGTAGCGAACAAGAAAAAATAATAAGTAAAGGAGGCACATATAAATGGCACGTAAACAAGTATCTCGTAAACGTAGAGTGAAAAAGAATATCGAAAGTGGTGTTGCTCACATTCGCTCAACATTCAACAATACAATCGTAACGATCACTGATGATTTCGGTAATGCATTATCATGGTCTTCAGCTGGTGCGTTAGGATTCAAAGGTTCAAAAAAATCAACTCCATTCGCAGCACAAATGGCTTCAGAAACAGCTTCAAAAACTGCTATGGAACATGGTTTAAAAACTGTAGAAGTAACAGTTAAAGGTCCTGGCCCAGGTCGTGAATCAGCGATCCGTGCGTTACAATCAGCTGGATTAGAAATTACAGCTATTAGAGACGTTACACCAGTACCTCATAACGGATGTCGTCCACCAAAACGTCGTCGTGTATAATTTTTGTTAGTTCATAAGTTCAAAAGTCACTGGATAGAAATTAATAAAATTTAATCGACGTTTATAAGGAGGATATATTTATAATGATTGAAATCGAAAAACCTAGAATTGAAACAATAGAAGTTAGTGATGATTCTACATTCGGTAAGTTCGTTGTTGAACCGCTAGAACGTGGTTATGGTACAACACTAGGCAACTCCTTACGTCGTATCCTATTATCTTCATTACCAGGTGCGGCAGTTAAAAATATCGAAATTGAAGGTGTTCTTCACGAATTCTCAGCAGTCGAAAATGTAGTTGAAGACGTTACGACTATCATTATGAACATCAAGAAATTAGCACTTAAAATTTATTCTGAAGAAGATAAAACACTTGAAATCGATATTAAAGATGAAGGTGAAGTTACTGCGAAAGATATTATGCATGATAGTGATGTTGAAATCTTAAACCCAGAGTTAAAGATTGCAACTGTATCTAAAGGTGGTCACCTTAAAATACGTCTAATTGCTAATACTGGTCGCGGATACGCTTTAGCGGAAAAAAATAACACAAGTGATTTGCCAATTGGTGTCATTCCAATCGACTCACTTTATTCTCCAGTAAATCGTGTTAATTACACTGTTGAAAATACACGTGTAGGGCAAAGTAGTGATTATGATAAATTAACTTTAGATGTTTGGACAGATGGTTCTTTATCTCCTCAAGAAGCAGTTTCTTTAGGCGCTAAAATCATGACTGAACACTTAAACATTTTTGTTAATTTAACAGATGAAGCACAAAATGCTGAAATTATGATTGAAAAAGAAGAAGATCAAAAAGAGAAAGTACTAGAAATGTCTATAGAAGAATTAGACCTATCAGTGCGTTCATACAACTGTTTAAAACGTGCAGGAATTAACTCTGTACAAGAATTAGCAGATAAATCTGAGGCAGATATGATGAAAGTGAGAAACTTAGGTCGTAAGTCTCTAGAAGAAGTTAAATATAAATTAGAAGATCTTGGTCTTGGTTTAAGAAAAGAAGACTAATAAAGGAGGTTAATTCATGGGTTACAGAAAATTAGGTCGTACTTCGGATCAACGTAAAGCAATGTTACGTGACTTAGCTACTCAACTTATCGTTTCTGAGCGCATCGAGACTACAGAAGCTCGTGCTAAAGAACTACGTAAAGTTGTCGATAACTTAATTACTTTAGGTAAAAAAGGTGATCTAGCTTCACGTCGTAGAGCTGCTCAAACATTACGTGATGTTAAAATCCTAGAAGATGACAAAACAATTACTGTTTTACAAAAATTATTCAATGATGTTGCGCCTCGTTACGAAGAGCGTCAAGGTGGATACACTCGTATTATGAAAGTGGGACCACGTCGCGGTGACGGAGCAGAGTCAGTAATTATTGAATTAGTATAATTTATTCTTTATTGGAGTGACGCAAGTCACTTCAATCATTCTTTATAAATACAGTTTATTTCACACACACACAAAGCAAATGAGTGCAATGATAATGTTTACCACACATAGATATTGTCTAGCTCAGAGTACTCCATCACATTTGAATGACTTATCGCGTGAACTCGTCTATGGTGGAGTGCGCGCTTTTTTATTTTAAATCCGTTTATACGGATTTTTTTTATGGAAAAAATTAAAAGATAATCAAACATTAATTTTTATATTTGAACTTAAGTAATTAAAAGTATTTTAAAGCAATATATGATTACTTTTCTTTCGTGATGCTGTAAAATAGAGGATAAAGTCCGTATAATTGTGTAAAAGTAAAAAGGCCATATAACAGTCCTTTTACGGTACAATGTTTTTAACGACAAAAACATACCCAGGAGGACTTTTACATGACCCAAGTACATTTTACACTGAAAAGCGAAGAGATTCAAAGCATTATTGAATATTCTGTAAAGGATGACGTTTCTAAAAATATTTTAACAACGGTATTTAATCAACTAATGGAAAATCAACGAACAGAATATATTCAAGCAAAAGAATATGAACGAACAGAAAACCGACAAAGTCAACGAAATGGCTATTATGAGCGCAGCTTTACGACACGTGTAGGCACGCTAGAATTAAAAGTACCCAGAACACGTGATGGCCATTTTTCACCCACAGTGTTTGAACGTTATCAACGAAACGAAAAAGCCCTCATGGCTTCAATGTTGGAAATGTATGTATCAGGCGTTTCAACTCGTAAAGTATCAAAAATTGTGGAAGAACTTTGTGGTAAATCCGTCTCTAAGTCCTTCGTTTCTAGCTTAACAGAACAGCTAGAACCTATGGTTAACGAGTGGCAGAATCGTTTATTATCAGAAAAAAATTATCCTTACTTAATGACCGATGTACTCTATATAAAAGTACGAGAAGAAAATCGAGTACTCTCAAAAAGCTGTCATATAGCGATTGGAATAACCAAAGATGGCGACCGTGAAATTATCGGCTTCATGATTCAAAGTGGCGAAAGCGAAGAGACCTGGACAACATTTTTTGAATACCTAAAAGAACGCGGTTTACAAGGTACGGAACTCGTTATTTCTGATGCGCACAAAGGATTAGTCTCTGCCATTAGAAAATCCTTCACCAACGTAAGTTGGCAAAGATGCCAAGTTCACTTCCTAAGAAATATCTTTACCACCATTCCTAAAAAAA
>NZ_JAJNHH010000006.1:0-147687 GCF_022386955.1 Mammaliicoccus sp. A-M4 | reverse complement strand
GTTCCCATGCCGAACACAGAAGTTAAGCTCTTTAGCGCCGATGGTAGTTGGGCTTACGTTCCGCGAGAGTAGGACGTTGCCGGGCAAATATTTATAAAATGGATGCGATGAGCCGCACTCGAGACCTGTTAGGTCTCTTTTTTTTGACTTAAAACTTAAAAGATAGGAGTTGTTATAAATGAAGAAATATTTCGAAGTGATGTTCAAAGTAAATATGCAAAATATAGCAATTAAAAAGGCAATTATGCAAGCTATAATTGTTTTTACCATCTTGTCTACGAGTGTTATTGTCGGTCGATTTGATTTAGGTTTAACGGCTCTTTTAGGCTCTTTTAGTCATATATACATTATAAATGGTTCATACCCATCTAGAATAAGAAAGGTTATTACTGTATCTATAATGTTAAGTATCTGTTTAATGCTAGGGAGCATTACTATTACAACGCCTTTCTTATATGCTTTTGTATTAGGTTTAATAGGCATGAGTGCGCATTTTATTCTTAAATCTTTACAAGTTCCAGGTCCATCATCGTTATTCTTTATATTAACTTATAGTATAGCTTCTATTATGCCCATAGCCCCTGAAGACTTCTTATTACGAGGTTCATTAGTTTTATGTGGTGGTTTAGTGAGTGCATTAGTAGTAATGGTTGATGCATTTTTTAATCATAAAAAACCTGAAACTGAAAGTGTACTAAATATTTATAAAAACTTATCTTATTTAGTGGAGAATTTTAAAGGTGAACGATTTAATAAAGCAAGAAGTCAAACACTTAATACAATCAATCAAGCCTCGCTAACTTTAACTACTGCTAAAGCATTTTGGAATAATAAAAGAGATTATAATCGCTTATTGTTACTTAAAGAAAAAGCTGATGAAATTTGGTCAGAATGCTTAGAATTATCATCAAGAGGTTATGAAAGTTTACCTAATGAAATAAGTGTCGCACTTAATTACATATGCGAAAGATTAGAAGGAAAATCAGACTTAAATTATGATATTAAGTATTATAACGGGGATGACCCTTATATTAATGAACTAGTTAAGCTTATCTATGATGCTGAAGCTTTGTTAAATGAAAATGAGCTTCAAATAGATAAGAAAATTATTCATCATAAACCTATGTATTCTAAAACAATTAAAGAAAATTTTTCTAAAGACTCTTTAGTTCTAATGCAATCTATGCAGTATGGTATTATCTTGTTCGTATCTGTTATTATAGCATTTGGGATAGGATTTGAACGTGCTTACTGGATTCCGGTATCATGTTGCTCAGTCTTATTAGGTACGTCTTCTTTATCTACGATACAAAGGGCATTTCAAAGGACACTTGGCACAATTATAGGTACATTAGTAGCTGTTGTTATATTGTATTTTGAACCAAGTACATGGCCAATTGTTATTTTAATGGCTATTCTTATGGCAGCAGCAGAATTGCTCATTGCAGTGAATTATACAATAGCTGTCACATTCATCACACCAAACGTATTATTAATGTCAGCAGCGATTACTAAACACTTTGATACTTATCTTATCTTGCCGAGAATAACTGATGTTATGATTGGTTCTGCTATTGGTCTGATAGGAGTGTTAATAGTAGGTAGAAAGCAAGCTTCCAAAAAGCTACCTAAAACAATAATTAATACATTAAGAATACAATCACAATTATTACATACACTATTTTCATCAAATAAATATCATATTAATTTAATAGATACTTTACTCATTAGAGAAATGCAAACAGAGATTATGAATACAAAAGCAATGTATCAAGCAGCATTAAATGAAATAGATAATGATGTTAAAAAAATTGAGTATGTTTATCCAATTATTTTCACAGTTGAACACTTAGCATTCACCCTCGAGCAAGCCTATAGAAGAGGTAATTTAAGCACCTTAACAGATGAAGAAATAGGCCTTTATTTAACAACTTATGAGAATATATGCAAAAAAGTAGAGTTTAATGTCAGATACGATATTATAGAACTTCCAAAATTAAAAGAATTCCAAAGCATAAGAAATGAACTCATGAAATTACAAAATTTAATAGGTTATAAAGCCGAGACATAAATACATGTCTCAGCCTCTCTTTCATTATAATGGCAGTAGCTGACTGGATTGAAAATGCGCTTATATCAAGCTTTTTTCAACCCTAGTCATCCTTGCCGGGGTGGGACTACGAAATCTTTTTATTAAAATGAGATTTCTGTCTCGCTCCTTTTTTATTATACTTCCATCAAACACTTTATTAATGCTTCAATATGTTCTTTAGCTTCGTCTATCTTAATCCCTCCAAAGCCTAATACAAAATGAGGAGTATGATCACTTTGTTTAAATCGATAGTGTGTTAAAGGTTTAATATCTATATCACATTTTTTTATACGGTGTAAGCATTCTTCTAAGGTTAAGCCATTAACTACCGTCAATATAAAATGCATGCCTGTTAATTCTCCTGACACTTTAAAATCATTTGGATATTTCATGAGTTCATTTAATATAATATCTCGCTTACTTCTATATATTTTTCTCATGCGATTTAGGTGTCTTTCAAAAAAACCTTCATTCATAAATCGGCTCAATATATATTGTGTATGTCTAGGCACAGTGCCGCCTTCTATATTTGTTTTATTTTGATACTGTTGCATGAGTTTCTTAGGTAAGACGGCATACGCAACTCTTAGAGAAGGGGAAATCGACTTTGAGAACGTACTGACATAAATGACGCTATCTGTGTTGTCTAAGCTTTGTAATGCAGGCACAGGACGTCCACTATATCTAAATTCTGAGTCATAGTCATCTTCGATAATATATCGTGTCTGCTTTTCAGACGCCCATTTTATGAGTTGTGTTCGCCTCTTTAAATCCATAATGACGCCTGTAGGGAACTGATGACTTGGCGTAATATATACGACTTCTTTGTTTAATTTTTTAATTTGTTCAATATCAATACCGTTTTCAGTGACTGATATAAATTCGAAAGGTACGTGTTTTCTTTTCAATAAATCTCTTACTTGTTTATAAAGTGGATCTTCTATCATGTAAGTAGAGTTTGAAATAAGATCTGTGATGATAGAGAGTAATTGCTCAGTTGATGAACCTACAATAATTTGTTGGGGTGAACAATTAACACCTCTACTATGGAAGATATAGTGCCTGATTTCTTTTCTTAATTCATAATCTCCTTGCTTATGCCCACTGTCCAATAATGAAAGTTGTGAATAATCAAATGCCTCTTTAGAAAATTTCCTGAATTGATCTAGTGGAAAATGTTCTTTATCAATAGCACCTAATTTGAATGAATATTTGTATGTTTTTTCAGTTTGAATATCTTCGTCTGTAATTTTTGTTTTATATGTTACAGGCAAGTTCACAATGTCGTTTATGTAAAATCCTGAACGATTTTTACTATGTATATACCCTTCATCGCTTAAAAGTTGATATGCATGTTCTATTGTAGTTTGGCTAACAGATAAGTAATGACTGAGCTGTCTTTTTGAAGGTAATTTTTCATTATGTTGCATAACATTATTAATAATATTTTGTTTAATGTTTTCATAAAGTTGTTGATAAATAGGTACATCGATATTGCGATTTATATTAAACATTAGCATTTCCATAATAATCCCTCATTCTGACCACTTATATTTTTGTAAATCTGACACTTTTACCAGTTCAGAATTTAGTATAACCTACAAATAAGCGATTTAAAAGGAGGAAGTAATAAATGTCTAAGATTACAGGTTCAGATAAAGTTAAAAGAGGTATGGCAGAAATGCAAAAGGGTGGCGTTATCATGGATGTTGTTAACGCTGAGCAAGCTAAATTAGCTGAAGAAGCAGGAGCTGTCGCAGTTATGGCACTTGAACGCGTGCCTTCTGATATTAGAGCTGCAGGCGGTGTAGCAAGAATGGCTGATCCCCGAATTGTGGAAGAAGTAATGAATGCTGTATCGATTCCGGTAATGGCTAAAGGAAGAATTGGTCATATTACAGAAGCACGTGTATTAGAATCGATGGGTGTAGACTATATAGATGAATCAGAAGTATTAACACCAGCAGATGAAGAGTACCATTTGAAAAAAGATGAATTTACAGTTCCGTTTGTATGTGGTTGTCGTAATTTAGGTGAAGCTGCTAGAAGAATTGGTGAAGGTGCAGCAATGTTACGTACTAAAGGTGAGCCAGGTACAGGGAATATTGTTGAAGCGGTTCGTCATATGAGACAAGTAAATGCTGAAGTGCGTAAATTAATTGTTATGAACGATGATGAAATCATGACTGAAGCTAAAAACATTGGCGCACCATATGAAATATTAAAAGAAATTAAAGATTTAGGCCGTTTACCTGTTGTAAACTTTGCAGCTGGCGGTGTAGCAACACCTGCTGATGCAGCATTAATGATGGAACTAGGTGCTGACGGTGTATTCGTCGGTTCAGGTATTTTTAAATCAGAAGCACCAGAAAAATTTGCAAAAGCAATTGTTCAAGCAACTACTCATTATCAAGACTATCAATTGATTGCGGAACTTTCTAAAGAATTAGGACCAGCTATGCAAGGGTTGGATATTAATCAATTATCTTTAGAAGAACGTATGCAAGAGCGTGGTTGGTAAGATGAAAATAGGTGTATTAGGTTTACAAGGCGCTGTTAGAGAGCATTTAAAACATATTGAACAATCTGGACATGAAGGCATTACTGTTAAGACTGTTGATCAATTAAGTGGTTTAGATGGACTTGTATTGCCAGGTGGGGAATCTACTACAATGAGAAGGTTGATGGATTTATATGGCTTTACAGAAGCCTTAAGAAAAAGTGATTTGCCTATGTATGGTACATGTGCAGGACTTATTTTATTGGCTACTGAAGTAATAGGGCAAGAAAGCCATTTAAATAAATTAGATGTAACAGTAGAAAGAAATTCCTTCGGTAGACAAGTAGATAGTTTTGAAGAATACTTGGAAGTTAAAGGTATTGATGAGACATTGAATGCTGTATTTATAAGAGCACCTCATATTCAATCAGTACATAATGATGTAGATATTCTATCGACTGTTGAAGATAAAATTGTAGCTGTAAGACAAAATCAATACTTAGGTATTTCTTTCCATCCGGAATTAACAGATGATTATAAAATTATGAAATATTTTATTGAAGAAATTGTCGTTCAATATCATGCGCAAGTAATAAAATAAAAACAGGGTGAGACATTAATAAAAGTCTCACCCTGTTTCATTATATTATAAGAAAAATCCAGCGATAGTTGCTGATAAGAACGATACTAATGTCGCACCGTATAATAGTTTTAATCCGAAACGTGCAACGTTATTACCTTGTTCATCATTTAATGATTTAACAGCACCAGCGATGATACCGATAGAACCAAAGTTCGCAAATGAAACTAGGAATACTGAAATAATACCGTTTGCTCTTTCAGAAATTTCAGCTTGTGGTAAAATACCCATCGCAACAAACTCGTTTGAAAGTACTTTTGTTGCCATAATACTACCAGATTGGACTGCATCAGCCCACGGGATACCAGCTAAGAATGCAAATGGCGCAAATACGAATCCAATTAATGTTTGGAAGTCCCAAGAAATTGATCCGCCAGATACAAATGAGAAGATATTAGCAGTAACACCGTTTAATAAACCAATCATGGCTACATACCCGATTAACATTGCTGCAACAATAACTGCTACTTTAAATCCGTCTAAAATATATTCTCCAAGCATTTCAAAGAATGATTGTTTTTCTCCAGACTCTTCTATCATTATGTCGTCTTCTTTATCATCTACTGTATAAGGATTGACGATTGAAGCGATTATAAAACCGCCAAATAAGTTTAAGACGATAGCTGTAACCACATATCTAGGCTCAACCATTGTAAAATATGCACCGATAATAGATGCTGAAACTGTCGACATTGCTGAAGCAGTTAAAGTATACATACGGTGTTTAGGAATTAAAGGAAGTTGTTTTTTAATTGATATAAATACTTCAGATTGTCCTAAAATTGCAGAGGCAACTGCGTTATATGATTCTAGTTTACCCATGCCGTTAATTTTAGAAATAACGAACCCTAAGTATTTAATAATAAGTGGTAAAACTTTAATATATTGTAAGATACCAATTAGCGCTGAAACGAATACAATCGGCATCAGTACGTTAAGGAAATATACTGAAACAGGTTTGTTCGTTTTTGGATCGATATTTGCGACGCCTTCAAAGACGAAGTTAATACCCTCCATTGCTTTGTCAATGATATAACTAAAGCCGTTCGATATACCACCGATAACAGTTAATCCACCTGTTGTTTTTAATAGTAAGAATGCAAATAAAAATTGGATTACAATCATTAATCCTATGTATTGCCATCTTACTTTCATCTTATCAGAACTTACTACCCATGCTAGAAATAGGAATACTAATATTCCGATAATCCCGATAATAAAATGCATAACACACACACCTTTCCCAAGAATTATTCTCTTTAATAACCTATCTTATATCATAACTTATTTTTTATGAAAGCGGTACACAAAAATAATAATTTTTTTAAGAAACAAATTAATTGAAATAATAAACAGCAGAACATATAATATAGTCAAAGAAGGTCAAAAGAGGTGATGATTAATGCACAATATGTCGGATATCATTGAGCAATACTTAAAGCAGTTGCTTGAAGAAGCTCAAGGTGAGGTCGTCGAAATCAAACGTGCACATATTGCTGAGAAGTTTGATTGTGTACCTTCGCAATTAAATTATGTCATTAAAACACGGTTTACTAATGAACATGGTTACGCCATAGAAAGTAAAAGAGGTGGCGGTGGATATATTCGTATATCCAAAGTCGAGACAAATAGTCAGTCAGCGTTCATTAGACATTTAATAGATTTAGTTGGCGATGAAATCTCTCAAGCAAATGCATTTAGAATCGTTGATGGTTTGTACGAAAACAAATTAATAACAGATAGAGAAAAGAAAATGATTATACAAAGTATACACAGAGATACTTTACAAATAGAAATACCATTTAGAGATATTATTCGAGCAAATATATTGAAACGAATATTGGCAGTCATACATTATAATTAAAAAGGAGTGACAGTATGCTTTGTGAAATTTGTGGTAAAGAAGAAGCAACAATTCAATTAACATCTGCAGGAAAGAAGCATAAAACAGAGCAATGGATATGTAAAAGTTGTGCTTCAGAACATTTTTATTTTCAAGACGATCACGTAAATGATCAAAATTTAGACCAAGAATTTGTTGTGAATCAATTTTTACAATATCTTGTAGGTAAGCACGGTATAAACTTTAAAAAGGTTGAGCCTCAAGAAGAGAAGCGCTGTCCAACTTGTAGTATGACTTTAACTGATATAGCTAAAGTCGGAAAATTCGGTTGTCATGATTGCTATGAGACGTTTAAAGATGATGTTCCTCAAATCATCCGAAGAGTTCAAGCTGGTAGCGGTGAGCATACAGGTAAAATACCAGTTTCATCAAGAAGTAAAATACAACTTAAACAACAAATAGCTGAAAAAGAAAAAGTCTTACAAGGTTTGATAGAAGAACAAGCTTTTGAAGACGCAGCAGTTGTTAGAGATGAAATTAAAGCTTTGAAAGCAGAAGGCGAGGTCAAGTAGAATGGAAGAACATATAAATGAGCACATTAGTGATTGGATGAAAGAGAAGACAAATTCACCAATCATCATGAGCTCTCGTATTAGACTTGCTCGAAACCTTCAAGATGAAGTTCATCCGCTCAAATTTGAAGATGACAAAATAGGCAATAGGGTAATTGATAAAGTGAGCAAAGCTTTATCAGACTTAAAATTAGTTCGTTTATCAGATTTATCTGAACTTGAACAAAACAAATTGGTTTTTAAACATCTTATTAGTCCAGCATTAACGAAACAAGAATACGGTGCTGCTGTTCTATTAAACGAAGATGAATCGACAAGCGTGATGATAAATGAAGAAGATCATGTAAGAATCCAAGTGATGGGTAATAATCTTGTATTAAATGAACTATATGAAACAGCGTCTAAACTTGATGATGAGTTAGACAAGCATTTAACAATTTCATATGACGAACAACACGGTTTTCTAACAACTTGTCCTACGAACATCGGAACAGGTTTGAGAGCAAGTGTAATGTTGCATTTACCTGGATTGAGTATAATGAAGCGAATGAAAAGAATTGGCCAAGCGATTAATCGATTTGGTTATACAATTCGTGGTATATATGGTGAAGGTACAGGTGCTTTAGGCCATGTATATCAAATTTCTAATCAATTAACTTTAGGTAAAACCGAACAAGAAATAATAGAAGATTTGACGCAAATTGTAGAACAAATCATACACGAAGAAGAACAAATTAGAAATAGACTTAATCGCTTTAATCATATGGAAACAAAAGATAGAGTACATCGAGCAAAAGGTATACTCCAATCAGCACAATTAATGTCGGTTGAAGAAGCGTCACTTCGCTTAAGTGAAATGAAACTTGGTATTGATTTAGGTCATATCGAGAGGGAAAACTTTAATTTTGATCATTTAATGGTTACAATACAGACACCATTCTTTGAAAATGAAGAAGAAGACGTTTCAGTAAACGAAAAACGGGCAACATTTTTAAGAGAAAACATATAAATAAATAGGAGGTTAGTTTATGCTATTTGGTAGATTAACAGAACGTGCACAACGTGTTTTAGCACATGCACAAGAAGAAGCAATGAGATTAAACCATTCAAATATAGGCACAGAGCATTTACTTTTAGGTTTAATGAAAGAGCCTGAAGGTATCGCAGCAAAAGTATTAGATGCTTTTGGTATTACTGAAGAAAAAGTAACAAAAGAAGTAGAAAATTTAATTGGCCAAGGACAAGAGCAAGTTGGCGCAATTCATTATACACCTAGAGCTAAAAAAGTGATCGAACTATCTATGGATGAAGCAAGAAAATTAAATCACACATTCGTAGGTACAGAGCACTTATTATTAGGTCTTATTAGAGAAAATGAAGGCGTTGCAGCTCGTGTATTTGCTAATTTAGATTTAAATATTACAAAAGCAAGAGCACAAGTAGTGAAATCACTAGGTAGTCCTGAACAAGGCTCTAAAAACGCTCAAGCTACTAAAAATCAAGCAACACCAACATTAGATGGTTTAGCTAGAGATTTAACTGTAATTGCAGAAGACGGTACATTAGATCCAGTAATTGGCCGTTCAGATGAAATTACAAGAGTAATAGAAGTATTAAGTAGAAGAACTAAAAACAACCCTGTACTAATCGGTGAACCTGGTGTAGGTAAAACTGCGATTGTAGAAGGTTTAGCGCAAGCAATCATACAGAACGAAGTACCAGAAACATTAAAAGGTAAACGTGTCATGTCATTAGATATGGGTACAGTTGTTGCCGGAACAAAATATCGTGGTGAATTCGAAGAAAGACTGAAAAAAGTAATGGAAGAAATTCACCAAGCGGGCAACGTTGTGCTATTTATCGATGAGTTACACACGTTAATTGGCGCTGGAGGAGCAGAAGGCGCTATAGACGCTTCTAATATACTAAAACCTGCTCTAGCACGCGGTGAACTACAATGTATTGGTGCGACAACTTTAGATGAATATCGTAAATATATTGAAAAAGATGCAGCATTAGAAAGACGTTTCCAACCAGTTACTGTTGACGAACCTACTAATGAAGATTCAATTGCAATCTTGAAAGGTTTAAGAGATCGTTATGAAGCACATCACCGCATCAATATTTCAGATGAAGCAATTGAAGCGTCAGTAACTATGAGTGACCGTTATATCTCAGACCGTTTCTTACCAGACAAAGCAATTGATTTAATTGATGAAGCAAGTTCAAAAGTAAGACTTAGAAATTATACAACACCACCAAGTCTAAAAGAACTTGAAGCGGAATTAGAAACAGTTAAAAAAGAAAAAGATGCAGCTGTACACTCTCAAGAATTTGAAAATGCAGCTAATTTAAGAGATAAACAAACAAAACTTGAAAAACAATTAGAAGAGACTAAAAATGAATGGAAAAAAGTCCAAGGCGAGAAAAACACTTGCGTAACAGCTGAAGATATTGCAGTTGTAGTAGCAAATTGGACAGGTGTTCCAATTACGAAATTAAATGAAACTGAATCAGAAAGATTACTAAACCTAGAATCTATTCTTCATAATCGTGTAATTGGTCAAAATGATGCAGTACAATCTATCTCTAAAGCAGTTAGACGTGCGAGAGCTGGATTGAAAGATCCGAAAAGACCAATTGGTAGCTTTATCTTCTTAGGACCTACTGGTGTAGGTAAAACGGAACTTGCACGTACATTAGCGGATGCAATGTTTGGTGAAGAAGACGCAATGATTAGAGTAGATATGAGTGAGTTTATGGAAAAACACTCTGTCAGTCGTTTAGTTGGTTCTCCTCCAGGCTATGTTGGTCATGATGATGGTGGACAATTAACTGAAAATGTAAGACGTAAACCATATTCAGTTATATTATTCGATGAAATTGAAAAAGCTCACCCAGATGTATTTAATATCTTGTTACAAGTATTAGATGATGGTCACTTAACAGATTCTAAAGGACGTAAAGTGGATTTCAGAAATACAGTTATCATAATGACATCAAACGTAGGTGCACAAGAACTTCAAAATGCTAAATTCGTTGGCTTTGGCGCTGCTAAAGATAGTGGTCCAGACTATGAAACGATTAGAAAAACAATGATGGACGAATTAAAACAACAATTTAGACCAGAGTTCTTAAACCGTGTAGATGACATCATTGTATTCCACAAACTAGAAAAACCACATCTTAAAGAAATTGTTTCTAAGATGGCTAGCGATTTAACTAAACGTTTATCAGAACAAGGTATTCATATTAGCTTAACTGACTCAGCTCAAGAGAAAATAGCAGACGAAGGATTTGACCCTGAATATGGTGCTAGACCATTAACACGTTCAATCCAAAAAAATGTTGAAGATAATCTAAGTGAATTAATCTTGTCTGGTCAAGATTTAGTTGGTAAAGACGTTGTAGTAGATTATCGCGATGACGAATTTAAATTTGATTTATCAGATCATAAAGAAGATGAATCAGAAGAAGAAACTTCAAAAGTATAAAATAGAAAATTTTAACTTAAATAATATAATGAGTCCGCAAACCATATATAATAAAGGTTTGCGGACTTTTATTGTTAGAAAAAAGTATATAAATTTGTTTTTCAAGTCTGCCAAGTTTAAAATATAACTATTCAATTAACACGGAGGTATCATGAATGGCGAAAAAGAAAGTAATATTTGAATGTTTAGCCTGTGGGTACCAATCGCCAAAATGGATGGGCAAATGTCCTAATTGTGGCGCATGGAATCAAATGGAAGAAACAATAGAACATAAAGAAACAAAAGGGCCTAAAAATACATTTAAATCAGATGTACCAGCACAAAAAATAGAAAAATTAAAAGACATTAAAGATGAAGACACACCTAGAATTTTAACGAAAATTAATGAATTTAACCGCGTATTAGGCGGCGGAGTAGTAGAAGGGTCGCTTGTATTAATAGGTGGAGATCCGGGTATCGGTAAATCGACACTATTATTACAAATTTGTGCCGCTCTATCACAACAGAAAAACGTACTTTACGTCTCTGGTGAGGAATCGGTAAGACAAACTAAATTAAGAGCAGAAAGACTCGTTGAAGATTCAGGCGAACTAAATGTATACGCTGAAACAAACTTAGAAATTATTCATAGTATGGTTCAAAAAGAAAAGCCAGATGTATTAGTAATAGATTCAATACAAACTATATA
This sequence comes from Mammaliicoccus sp. A-M4, assembly GCF_022386955.1. Taxonomy (NCBI): domain Bacteria; kingdom Bacillati; phylum Bacillota; class Bacilli; order Caryophanales; family Staphylococcaceae; genus Mammaliicoccus; species Mammaliicoccus sp. A-M4. Next base: position 135,858 of record NZ_JAJNHH010000006.1, on the reverse strand, counting down.
CCATCCAGAAGTTACGTCGGCTCCTGGTTCAGTATCTCAAGTGAGAGAATGTACACAGAATTTAATGCATATTGCTAAGCAAATGAATATAGCAACATTCATCGTTGGACATGTTACGAAAGATGGACAAATTGCAGGTCCTAGATTGCTAGAACACATGGTGGATACCGTATTATATTTTGAAGGGGACACACATCACGCTTATCGAATATTAAGAGCAGTTAAAAACCGTTTTGGTTCAACAAATGAAATGGGTATATTTGAAATGAAACAAACTGGCTTAAACGAAGTGAAAAATCCTTCGGAAATGTTCCTAGAAGAAAGAACAAAACATGTGGCTGGCTCGACTATTGTTGCAACTATGGAAGGAACAAGACCGATATTAGTTGAAGTACAGGCATTAGTAACGCCAACAACTTTCCATAATCCAAGAAGGATGGCTACTGGTATAGACCATAATAGATTGAGCTTGTTGATGGCAGTACTTGAAAAGAAAGAAAATTTCTTACTACAGCAACAAGATGCATATATTAAAATCGCTGGTGGTGTTAAATTAAGTGAGCCAGCAGTTGACTTAAGTATTATAATAGCAATAGCATCTAGTTTTCAGGATAAACCAACAAAAGGAGACGATTGTTTTGTTGGTGAAGTCGGCTTAACTGGAGAAGTAAGAAGGGTTGCTAGAATTGACCAACGTGTTCAGGAAGCGGCTAAACTAGGTTTTAAACGCATCATCGTACCGAAAAATAATTTAAAAGGTTTAGAGTTCCCAGAAGGCACACAAGTTATTGGTGTTTCTACAACAAGAGAAGCATTGAAAATTGCCTTTAATGCATAGAAACCATTAGGAGGTTGACGTATGAAAATTTTAAAAGCCCTCATCATTCTATGTTATTTAGTTATAGGATCCTCGGTCGGTATTCTAGTTATTCCTGAGTTGATTAACGCTTTTAGTATACAACCTAAAGAGGTACTTACTAACCCATATATTGATGGTCTAATCGGGGCAGTCGTTATATTTCTGCTGTTTGGTTTTTTAATCGATAAAATTGTGTATATGGCTGATCAAGGTGAAAAATATTTGTTAAAGAGAAGTATTTTAGAAATATTTTTCGCAACTATTGGTGTTATGATTGGTCTAATGATTGCTGTAATGGTTTCGTTTATATTGGAAATGATTGGCGCTCCCGTATTGAAACATATATTACCTATTATTATTGCTGCTTTTTTATGTTATTTAGGCTTTCAAATTGGGTTACAAAAGCGTGAAGAAATTCTTAGGTTGTTCCCAGAGAATATTTCGAACTCATTAACAAGACAAACTACTGCGAGAAACGCTAAATTGTTAGACACTAGTGCCATTATTGATGGACGTATACTTGATGTCGTGAAATGCCAATTTTTAGACGGTGAAATATTAGTCCCTCAAGGCGTAATTGAAGAACTACAAGTTATTGCTGATTCAAAAGATAGTTTAAAAAGAGATAAAGGACAACGTGGTTTAGATATGTTAAATTCATTGAAGGATACTGATTTTCCTATTTCTATCATTGAACCTAATTCTACCCATAAAGATGTAGATGCACTATTGATTGTTTTAGCTAAAAAATATAACGCAAGTATTATTACGACAGATTATAATTTAAATAAAGTGTGTTCTGTACAAGGTATTAAAGTTTTAAATGTTAATGATTTGTCTGAAGCAATTAAACCAATTGTGCATCAAGGCGATCAGTTCGAATTACTTATTACTAAAATAGGAAAAGAAGATGGCCAAGGTGTTGGATATTTAGATGACGGTACAATGGTTGTTATTGAAAAAGGTAGAGAATATATCGGCAAAACAATAGTTGTAGAAGTAATGAGTCTATTACAAACGTCATCTGGAAGAATTATTTTTGCGAAGAAGGTGTCTTAGCGTGGGTTTTACAGTTATAATACCAGCTGCTGGTCAAGGGAAGAGAATGGGTAAGGATATTAATAAATTATTTTTAAAAATCAAAGGTGAAACGATTATAAGAAGAACAGTTTCAGTTTTTGAAAATATGAAGTCATGTGAACAAATCTTTATTGCTGCCCACCCTGAAGAGGTCAATATAATGGAAAAACATTTAAAAGACTTTCAAAAAGTGGCTGGTATTATACCAGGAGGTAAAGAACGACAGCATAGTATTTATGAAGTGTTAAAAGTATTAGTAAATACTGAAGTTGTTATTGTACATGATGGAGCTAGACCTTTTGTAACAGAAGAAAAAGTAGAACAACTATACGAAGATACTTTAGAGCATGGTGCTGTTATTTTAGCGGTTCAAGCTAAAGATACAATCAAAAAAGTGATAAATGGTATTGTAGAAGAAACTTATCAACGCGAAACGGTATGGCAAGTCCAAACACCTCAATCTTTTAAAAGAGAAATCATCTTAAAAGCATATCAATTAGCGGATTCGGAATCTTTTGTAGGTACAGATGACGCATCTTTAGTTGAAAGAGCTGGTTTTAAAGTCCACGTCCTCAGTGGAGATTACGATAATATTAAAATAACAACAACTGAAGACTTAGTGATAGCAGAATCAATAATAGAAAGACGAGGTATTCATGATGTTTAGAATAGGTTATGGATATGATGTACATGAATTCGATGAAAATAGACCGCTTATTATCGGTGGAATTGAAATAGAACATACTAAAGGGCTCAAAGGACATAGCGATGCAGATGTATTGTTACACGCTATTACAGATGCTATTTTAGGTGCTGCAAGTTTAGGTGACATTGGTAAGTTGTTTCCAGATACCGATCAAACATTTAAAGATGCAGACTCGAAAATATTATTAAAAGAGGCTTATCAACAAGTTTTAAAAAAGGGATACCAACTAGGAAATGTGGATGCTACAATAATTGCTGAGAAACCTAAATTTAGACCACATATTGATAACATGAGAGATAAGATTGCTACAATTTTCGAAGTATCAATAGAAGATGTTAATGTGAAAGCGACAACAAATGAAAAATTAGGATTTCTAGGAAGAGAAGAGGGCATACAAGCACAAGCTGTGGTATTATTAACAAATAAAGATTAAAAACAGGAGTGAGACGATGAGTAACAAAGTAAGAGTAAGATATGCGCCAAGTCCAACTGGTTACTTACACATCGGTAACGCAAGAACCGCATTATTTAATTATTTATTCGCTAAACATTATGATGGGGACTTTGTTATACGTATTGAAGATACAGATATAGCCAGAAACTTAGAGGACGGAGAGTCTTCACAATTTTCAAACCTTGAATGGTTAGGTTTAAATTGGGACGAATCTGTCAATAAAGACGGAGGATACGGCCCTTATCGTCAATCAGAACGTGGCCATATCTATAAACCACTTATTGATAAATTACTAGCTGAAGATAAAGCTTATAAATGTTACATGACACAGGAAGAATTAGAAGCAGAACGTGAAGAACAAATAGCTAGAGGTGAAATGCCACGTTATGGTGGTAAACACGCACACTTAACTCTAGAAGAACAGAAAGCTTTCGAAGCGGAAGGTAGACAAGCTAGTATTCGTTTTAGAGTACCTCAAAATAAAACATATACATTTAATGATATCGTTAAAGGTGAAGTATCATTTGATTCAAACGGTATAGGTGACTGGGTTATCGTTAAGAAAGACGGTATTCCAACATATAACTTTGCTGTTGCTATTGATGATCATTATATGGAAATTTCTCACGTAATCCGCGGGGACGACCACATTTCAAACACACCTAAACAACTTATGATTTTTGAGGCATTTGGATTTGAAACGCCAAAATTTGCTCATATGACATTGATTGTTAACGAAGAACGTAAAAAATTAAGTAAACGTGATGGACAAATTTTACAATTTATCGAACAATATAAAGATTTAGGTTACTTACCTGAAGCCTTATTCAATTTCATTGGATTGTTAGGTTGGTCTCCAGAAGGCGAAGAAGAAATTTTCTCTAAAGAAGAATTCATTAAAATCTTCGATGAAAAACGACTATCTAAATCTCCAGCATTCTTTGATAAGAAAAAATTAGAGTGGATCAATAACCAATACATGAAGGAAAAAGATTCTGAAACTGTATTTGAAATGACAATCCCTCACATGGTAAAAGCAGGATTATTACCAGAAAGTCCATCAGAAGCAGAATTGTCTTGGGCTAGAGACTTGGTTGCTTTATATCAAGAGCAAATGAGCTACGCAGGTGAAATTGTACCGCTATCTGAGTTGTTCTTCAGAGAACATTTAGATTTCTCTGATGAAGCTAAAGAAGTCTTAAACGGTGAACAAGTTCCTACTGTCATGACTGAGCTTATTAAACAATTTGAAAGTTTAGAGCCTTTTGATGAACCAGCTGAAATTAAGAAATCAATTAAAGCAGTTCAAAAAGAAACAGGTGTTAAAGGTAAACAGTTATTCATGCCTATTCGTGTAGCGGTAACTGGACAAACACATGGACCTGAATTACCTAATACAATAGCATTATTAGGTAGAGATAAAGTGTTAAGTAGATTAAAACGTATTATTTGATTTTTTGTAAATAAAAAACTATGATATTAAATACTTAAAGGCCAAGTAATTTAATAAATGTGAAATAAGAGAGCACATGGTTGGTGAAAATGTGCCACATTTATAAATGAATGCACCTTTATTGAATGAAAATTTATATATTTAAATGAGTGAGCATAGATATATGCTAAACAAGAGTGGAACCGTGCAAAAGGCACCTCTAGCAAAAATTGTTAGAGGTGCCTTTTTGATATCTGAGGGGGGGAAAGAGATGTTTAAAAGAGTCAAAGATGATATTCAAATGGTGTTTGATCAGGACCCTGCTGCAAGATCTTCATTTGAAATTGTTATGACTTACTCAGGGCTACATGCAATATGGAGTTATTTGATTGCTAATTGGTTTTTTAAGAAAAAAATGTATTTTATAGCTCGATCAATTTCACAAATTTCACGATTTTTTACTGGAGTGGAAATTCATCCTGGTGCTACGATAGGAAAGAGATTATTTATAGACCATGGAATGGGTATTGTGATTGGTGAAACATGTCGAATTGGTAACAATGTGACAATTTATCAAGGCGTTACCCTCGGAGGTACAGGTAAAGAGCGCGGAAAAAGACACCCAGATATAGGTGATAATGTATTGATTGCTGCTGGTGCTAAAGTACTGGGCAATATAGAAGTTGGCAGCAACGTAAACATTGGTGCCAATTCAGTTGTGTTAAAAGATGTTCCTGATTACTCAACAGTAGTAGGTATCCCAGGCAGGATTGTTAAGCAAGATGGTATGAAAGTTGGTAAAAACTTCAATCATACTAACTTACCAGATCCAATTTATGAACAATTAAAAGAATTAGAACGTCAACTTGAAAAGACGAAGAATGGAGAGATTGTTGATGATTACGTTATATAATACGCTAACAAGACAAAAGGAAGAATTTATACCAATTGAAGAGGGCAAAGTTAAGATGTATGTATGTGGCCCTACTGTTTATAATTATATTCATATTGGAAATGCAAGGTCGACAGTAGCCTTTGACGTTGTTAGACGCTATTTAGAATATAAAGGTTATGAAGTAGATTATGTATCTAACTTTACTGATGTTGATGATAAATTAATTAGAACAGCTAATGAATTGGGTCAAACAGTTCCAGAAATAGCAGATCGTTTTATTCAAGCATTTTACGAAGATACTGGGGCATTAAATTGTAAGAGAGGTACTTCAAATCCAAGAGTTATGGACCATATGGATGACATTATCGAGTTTATAAAAGTATTAGTCGATAAAGGTTATGCTTATGAAAGTGGTGGAGATGTTTATTATCGTACACGTCGTTTTGAAGGGTATGGCAAGTTGAGCCACCAATCTATTGATGACTTGAAAGTTGGAGCTAGAATTGAAACAGGTGAACAAAAAGAAGATGAACTAGATTTCACACTTTGGAAAAAAGCTAAATCTGGTGAAATTAAGTGGGACAGCCCATGGGGACCAGGACGCCCTGGTTGGCATATAGAATGTTCTGTCATGGCTCATGTACATTTAGGTGATACAATTGATATACACGCAGGAGGAACAGACCTTCAGTTCCCTCACCACGAAAACGAAATTGCACAATCTGAAGCACATAGTGATACAACATTTGCTAACTACTGGATGCATAACGGATTTGTAAATATTAATAATGAAAAAATGAGTAAGTCTCTTGGTAACTTTATTTTAGTGCATGATATTATTAAGGAAATTGATCCAGATGTTTTACGATTCTTTATGGTTGGTGCACATTATAGAAGTCCAGTTAACTATGATTTAGATTTAGTACAGGCAGCTAAAAAAGGTTTAGAAAGAATCAGAAACAGTTACAAATCTTTAGTGGATAGAGAAGAACATGCTTTGCTTAAAGAAGACGAAACGAATCAATATATCGAAGGTATCGACCAAGCGTTGAAAGATTTTGAAATGTATATGGACGATGACTTTAATACAGCTAACGCAATGACTGCTTGGTATGATTTAAACAAACTTGCAAACAAGTATTTATTAGAGAATGCGACATCAGTTAGAACGATTGAATACTTTAAAGAAGTTTACCAAATCTTTAGTGATGTTTTAGGTGTACCTTTATATGGTAAAGAACATGCTGAATTATTAGATGAAGAAATCGAACAACTAATTGAAGAACGAAACGAAGCTAGAAAATCTAAAAACTTCCAACGTGCTGATGAAATTCGAGATATGCTAAAAGAACAAAATATTATCCTTGAAGATACGCCTCAAGGTGTGAGGTTTAAACGTGGATAAGCAATCAATAAAAATGTTAAACCCCTTGTCATTAGCATATATGGGAGATTCTATACTAGATACTTATGTAAGAAAGTATATTATCCTGAAAATTAAAGGGAAGCCTAACCGTCTACATCAACTATCTAAACAATATGTATCCGCAAAAGGGCAAGCGTATGTTTTAAACGTTTTGCTAGAAGAAGATTTTTTCGATGAGGAAGAGTTAGCTATTATTAAACGTGGGCGTAATGCAAAAAGTTATACAAAAGCAAAGAATACGGATATACAAACATATCGTAAAAGTTCTGCGATAGAAGCGGTTATCGGTTATTTATATTTAAATGATGAGACAGAGCGTTTAGAATTGTTAATTAATAAAATGATAGAAATTACAGAAGAAAGGGTGAATACAAATGGATGATTCAATAATTGTCGGGAGACATGCTGTGAAAGAAGCGATTACTTCTGGCCATACAATTAACAAAGTGTTAATCCAAGAAGGTATCAATAAAAAACAAATTAACGATATTTTAAAGATTGCAAAATCAGAGAAAATCGTTGTTCAAACAGTACCGAAATCAAAAATAGACTACCTTACAGACGTCCCACACCAAGGTATAGCTGCACAAATAGCACCTTATCCTTATAAAGAATTAGAAGACTTTATATCTGAAACAAAAGATATTGAACATCAACCCTGTCTGTTAATGTTGGATGGATTAGAAGATCCTCATAATTTAGGTTCAATTATGAGAACTGCTGATGCAATAGGTATCGATGGAATTATTATTCCTAAAAGAAGGTCCGTTCAATTAAATGCTACTGTAGCTAAGGCTTCAACAGGTGCTATTGAGCATGTACCTGTTATTCGTGTTACGAATCTACCGAGTACAATGGAGCGTTTACAAGAAGTTGGTTATTGGATAGCTGGTACTGATGCTAAACATGCAACGGATTATCGACAAATGGATGTTAATATGCCATTAGTTATTGTGATAGGTAGTGAGGGAGAAGGTATGAGTAGGTTAGTTAAAGATAAGTGTGACTTCTATATTAAATTGCCTATGGTTGGGCATGTTAATAGCCTTAATGCGTCCGTTGCAGCCAGTCTTCTTATGTATGAAGTATATAGAAAAAGGCACCCGATAGGACAAGAATAATGAAAGATATCTATTTGATTATTGATGGTTATAATTTGATAGGACAATCAAAAGAATTATCCGAGACTGCGAAAGTCTCATTAGAAGAAGCAAGGGACAAATTGTTAATCACACTTATTAACTATAATACACAACATGACGGAGAGATGATTGTTGTCTTTGACGCTTATGGTGTTGAAGGAACAGAAACAATAGAAATAAAACACGGTGTCAAAATAGTATATACAAAAGGGAAAGAAACGGCAGATAGTTATATTGAAAGATTAACTTATGATTTGTATAGAAAGCATATTACACATATTACAGTTGTAACGAGTGATATGAGTGAGCAACACGCTATTTTTGGGACAGGTGCTTATCGGATATCATCGAGAGAGATGTGGTCAACAATAGCGAGGCAAGAATCTGTGGTAACGAAACATTTATCAGATATAGAAACAAAGACACCTAGAAATAGATTACATTTGCCTGATGAAGTACTACAACAATTCGAAAAATGGCGTAGAAACAATAAGTAATATTAAAAAATGCAGTTTGATTTAATAATAATTGAATCTGTAAAATGTGTTCAATACTTATGAACAAGGAATGAACAACATGCATGATACAATTAAAGAGAATCAAACTTTAAACTGGATTCAAACAATTCAAAGAGGCCAAGTCGATTGCTTTAATCAATTATTGGAAGTTTATGATCAAGATATAATGAAACGAATTAAAATGCTTAATATATCTAAAGAAGATTGTGAAGATATCGCACAGATAGTGAGATATAAATTGTATAAACAAGTGCTAACTTATGATATAGAGCAACCACAACCTTTTTCTCATTGTGTTAACGACATTATTAAAAATGCTAAAATAGATTTTATACGTAAAGCCACAAGTGAAAAGGAACAGTTTCATACAAAAATGCTCACAATTGATAGATCAAATAAATACGAAGTAGATTATTTAATTGATAAAGTTGTAGATAATAAACATCACTCATTTGAAGATATGATAATATTTAATCATTTTTGTTCGTCATTTATAAAAGAAATAGGGTTAAATGCTTTTGAATCTCGGATTGTAAACTGTACGATGCAAGGGAAAAGTAAAAAAGAAATATCGAAAGAGCTTAATGTACCTATCAAACACATATACAATGCACAATACCGGCTAAAAAATAGATTAAATAAGCAAGAAATCGTTTCTGTGTTGTTTGACAACTAGGTGTTTTGTTTTGTATATTAATCTAGGATTAGAATGAATAAGGTGAGAATATGAGAAAAGTCCCTTTAAATTGCGAAAAATGCGGAGCGAGAAATTATACAGTCCCTAAGAAAGAAACAGATAAACGATTAGAGCTAAAAAAGTTTTGTAAAACTTGTAATACGCATACATTGCATAAAGAATCCATATAAAGGAGGAAAATCAATGGCTAAAAAAGAAAACTTCTTTCAAGGCGTAAAATCAGAAATGCAAAAAACAAGTTGGCCGACTGGCAAAGAACTTGTTAAATATACAACAGTAGTAGTATGTACTGTAATCTTCTTCTTAATCTTTTTCTACGCATTAGATTTAGGAATTACAGAGTTAATTAATTTGATTAAATAGTAAGGAGTGGCAAAATGTCAGAAGATATAGGCGCTAAACGTTGGTACGCAGTGCACACTTATTCAGGTTACGAAAATAAAGTGAAAACAAACCTTGAGAAACGTGTCGAAACAATGAACATGGAAGAACAGATCTTTAGAGTTGTAATCCCTGAAGAAGAAGAAACATCAATTAAAGATGGTAAAGCTAAGACACAACTTAAGAAAACATTCCCTGGTTATGTATTAGTAGAATTAATTATGACCGACGAATCTTGGTATATTGTCAGAAATACGCCAGGTGTAACTGGCTTTGTTGGGTCAGCTGGCGCAGGTTCTAAGCCAAATCCTTTATTACCAGATGAAGCTAAATTCATTTTGAAACAGATGGGTATGTCTGAAAAAACCGTCGACGTAGAAGTAGAATTAGGAGAACAAGTTCGCGTTACAAGTGGACCATTTACGAACCAAATTGGTGAAATAAAAGAGATAGATGTTGAAAAGTATAAATTAACAGTACTTGTTGACATGTTCGGCAGAGAAACACCTGTTGAAGTAGAATTTGACCAAATTGAAAAGTTGTAAAAAAACACTTGAAAATTAATTATTTCAATGTTATTATTTAAAGGTCGCGCTCGGACTATGCGCAACCATTTCATTAGGAAATGAAGAGTGGGAGGGTAAAATATCATTACCCCATGACCACATCACGATATCAAGGAGGTGCACATCGTGGCTAAAAAAGTAATCAAAGTAGTTAAATTGCAAATACCTGCAGGTAAAGCAAACCCAGCACCACCAGTTGGTCCTGCATTAGGTCAAGCCGGTGTGAATATTATGGGATTCTGTAAAGAATTCAACGCTCGTACACAAGAGCAAGCAGGTTTAATCATTCCAGTTGAAATTACAGTATTTGAAGATCGTTCATTTACTTTCATCACTAAGACACCACCTGCAGCAGTATTACTTAAAAAAGCAGCTAAAGTAGAAAAAGGTTCTGGTGAACCTAACAAATCTAAAGTTGCTACAGTAACTCAAGACCAAGTACGTGAAATTGCTAACACTAAAATGCCTGACTTAAACGCAGCATCTGAAGAAGCAGCAATCCGTATCGTTGAAGGTACTGCACGCAGCATGGGAATTGTCGTAGAATAATTGAGATTTTAAAGTTTAAGCAGGCGGCTAATTCGCTGTCTGCTATTGCATTGTCTAATAGACGATGCACGTGGGAGGTAACATTCCGCTAAAACCACTAAAGGAGGAAAACAAAATGGCTAAAAAAGGTAAAAAGTATCAAGAAGCAATTGCTAAAGTTGATCGTTCTTCATTATACTCAGTAGAAGAAGCTATGAAATTAGCAAAAGAAACAAGCACTGTAAACTTTGATGCTTCTGTAGAAGTTGCATTTCGTTTAGGCATTGATACTCGTAAAAACGACCAACAAATCCGTGGAGCAGTAGTATTACCACACGGAACTGGTAAAACACAACGAGTATTAGTATTCGCTAAAGGCGATAAAATCAAAGAAGCAGAAGAAGCTGGAGCAGACTATGTAGGTGAAGAATACATCAGCAAAATCAACGATGGTTGGTTTGAATTTGATGTTATTGTTGCAACACCTGACATGATGGGTGAAGTTGGTAAACTTGGTCGCGTATTAGGACCTAAAGGTTTAATGCCAAACCCTAAAACTGGTACAGTTACAATGGATATCAAAAAAGCAGTCGAAGAAATTAAAGCAGGTAAAGTAGAATACCGTGCTGAAAAATCTGGTATTGTTCATGCTTCTATTGGTAAAGTATCATTCGATGAGCAGAAGTTAGTTGATAACTTCAAAACTATCCAAGATACATTAACAAAAGCTAAACCATCATCTTCTAAAGGTACTTATTTCAAGTCTGTTGCTGTAACAACAACAATGGGCCCTGGTATCAAAGTAGATACTTCAAACTTTAAATTATAATAATAAAAATATATTGACTTCACATCTGAAACGCGTTATAGTTTTGAATGTGTAATATTTAACCTAAGACAGTAGGAGTTCGTTTTTGGAACTTAAAAGGCTATCCTACCGAGGCTTAAATTGACTTGAACGTATAAATTTCAAGCACTTTTTGCCGTGGGTAAAAAGTGCTTTTTTGTTGAGATACCTCATCATAAAAGCACGATATAAATACTATGGAGGTGTAGAGATGTCTAATTCAAAAATCGTTGAAATCAAACAACAAAAAGTTGATGCTATTGCTGAACAATTAAAAAACTCAGTTTCAACAATTATTGTAGATTACCGTGGTTTATCAGTTGCGCAAGTTACAGAGTTACGTCAACAATTACGTGAAGCTGGTCTTGAATATAAAGTATACAAAAATACTTTAGTTCGTCGTGCTGCTGAAGCTGCTGGAATCGAAGGTTTAGAAGAATTCTTAACTGGTCCTAACGCAATTGCTTTCTCAAATGAAGAAGTTGTTGCACCAGCAAAAATTCTTGCTGACTTCGCTAAACAAAACGAAGCATTAGAAATCAAAGCAGGTGTTATTGAAGGAAGCGTAGTAAGTGCAGAACAAGTTAACACTATCGGTTCATTACCATCAAAAGACGGTCTTGTATCTATGTTACTATCTGTATTACAAGCTCCAGTTCGTAACTTTGCTTACGCAGTTAAAGCTGTTGGAGAACAAAAAGAAGAAAGTGCTGAATAATATCAGTACAAAATAAAAATTAATTATTGGAGGAAATATATCATGTCTAATGAAAAAATTATCGAATCAATTAAAGAAATGTCAGTATTAGAATTAAACGACTTAGTTAAAGCTATTGAAGAAGAATTTGGTGTAACAGCAGCAGCTCCTGTAGCAGCAGCTGGCGCAGCTGGTGGAGAAGCAGAAGCTGAACAAACTGAATTCAACGTTGAATTAACTGCAGCTGGAGATTCAAAAATTAAAGTTGTTAAAGCAGTTAAAGAAGTAACTGGTTTAGGCTTAAAAGAAGCTAAAGAAATCGTAGATAACGCTCCTAAAGTTGTTAAAGAAGGATTATCTAAAGAAGACGCTGAAGCTCTAAAAGAAAAATTAGAAGAACTTGGCGCATCTGTAGAATTAAAATAATTTCTGTATTAAATCAAAAACCCGTTATTATCATGATAACGGGTTTTTCTTTACTCATTAAATGTATTAAAGAGGTGGCATAATGAGTCATTATTATGATAATGATCCAAATGTGAAATCGGAAAGAAAACCTTTCGATTATCGCTATCGTGACATCAAACTCTCTCTTCAGACAGATCATGGCGTTTTTTCAAAAGGAAAAATTGATTTTGGATCTGATTTATTGATTACTACATTTTTAAATTTAAATCCCCCAGGACCTAAAAAGAAAATATTAGACGTAGGCTGTGGATACGGACCTATTGGATTAACTTGTGCTAAAGTGCTACCACATAGTGAAGTAACGATGGTGGATGTAAATGAAAGGGCATTAGAATTGGCGAAAGATAATCGAAACTCAAATCAAATTAATAATGCCGAAATACAACAAAGCGATTGTATAGATGGTGTTATAGATTTACAATTTGATTTCGTACTAACTAATCCGCCGATTAGAGCTGGTAAAAATGTTGTACATCGAATATTTGAACAAAGTGATCAAGTTTTAACACACGGAGGAGAACTTTGGGTAGTCATTCAAAAGAAACAAGGTATGCCTTCTGCAAAAGAAAAAATGCAAAATATTTTTGGCAATGCAGAAATTATAGAAAAAAGCAAGGGTTATTACATTTTAAAAAGTGTAAAAGCTTGATTTTGCTATTTTGTTCTGATATAGTAATAGAATGTTAAAAAATTATATTCAATAAGTGTGTACTTTTGCGTCGCCCTTAATTGAATGTTAGAAATAAGTCGTACGAAATAGAAAATGGAATCATTGACTTTCCGTTTTCTTTTTGTCTTATTATCTTTGTTTTGTAAGACGCAAAGTTATATTCACAATATTTGAGGGGTGAATCTGTTGACAGGTCAACTTATCCAGTATGGAAGACATCGTGTTCGTAGAAGTTATGCGAGAATTTCCGAATCTTTAGAATTACCTAATTTAATCGAGATTCAAACGAAATCATATGAATGGTTTCTTAAAGAAGGTTTACTTGAAATGTTTCGCGACATTTCGCCAATCGACGATTTTACAGGTAACTTATCTTTAGAATTCGTAGATTATCGTTTAGGTGAATCAAAGTATGATTTAGAAGAATCTAAAAACCGTGATGCGACTTATTCCGCGCCATTACGCGTTAAAGTTCGTTTAATTAATAAAGAAACAGGCGAAGTGAAAGATCAAGAAGTATTTATGGGTGATTTCCCATTAATGACTGACACTGGTACTTTCGTTATTAATGGTGCAGAACGTGTAATTGTATCACAACTTGTACGTTCACCATCCGTATACTTCAACGAAAAAGTTGATAAAAACGGTAAAATTAGTTATGGAACAACTGTGATTCCTAACCGTGGTGCATGGTTAGAATATGAAACAGACGCTAAAGACGTTCCTTACGTAAGAATTGATAGAACGCGTAAGTTGCCAATTACAGTATTAGTCCGCGCTTTAGGATTCTCAACGGACCAAGAAATTTTAGATTTACTTGGAGACAATGAATATCTTAGAAACGCTTTAGATAAGGATAATACTGAAACTACTGATCAAGCATTGCTTGAGATTTATGAGCGTTTGCGTCCGGGAGAACCACCAACAGTAGAAAACGCGAAGAGTTTAATTTACTCACGCTTCTTCGACCCAAAACGTTATGATTTAGCGAGTGTCGGTCGTTATAAAATGAACAAAAAGTTACATCTTAAACATCGTTTGTTCAATCAAACATTAGCTGAACCTATTGTTGATGTTGAAACAGGTGAAATTGCAGCAGAAGAAGGAACGGTTTTAGACCGTCGTAATTTAGATAAAATTATCGATGTATTAGAATCTAATGCTAACATTCAAGTTTATGAATTAAATAGTAGCGTATTAGATGAACCAGTTGAAATTCAATCTGTTAAGATTTATATCCCTGGTGATGAAGAAAACCGTACGACAACAGTGATTGGTAATGCATTTCCTGATGAAGCAGTTAAATGTATTACGCCAGCAGATATCGTTTCATCATTATCATATTTCTTCAACTTATTACATGGTGTAGGTTATACAGATGACATTGACCATTTAGGTAACCGTCGTCTACGTTCAGTAGGTGAATTGCTACAAAACCAATTTAGAATTGGTTTATCACGTATGGAACGTGTTGTACGTGAACGTATGTCAATTCAAGATACTGATTCAATCACACCACAACAACTTATAAATATACGTCCAGTTATTGCTTCAATTAAAGAATTCTTTGGTAGTTCACAATTGTCTCAATTCATGGACCAAGCTAACCCATTAGCTGAGTTAACGCATAAACGTCGTCTATCAGCGCTTGGACCCGGCGGTTTAACTCGTGAACGTGCTGGTATGGAAGTACGTGACGTTCACTATTCTCACTATGGTCGTATGTGTCCGATTGAGACACCAGAGGGACCAAACATTGGTTTAATCAACTCACTTTCAAGTTATGCTAGAGTTAACGAGTTTGGCTTTATTGAAACACCATATCGTAAAGTTAATATCGAAACTAACCAAGTAACAGACAGAATTGATTATCTAACTGCTGATGAAGAAGATAGTTATGTTGTTGCACAAGCAAACTCAGTATTAGATGAAACTGGTAGATTCGTCGACGATGAAGTTCTTTGTCGTTTCCGTGGTGACAACACTACTAAACCTAAAGAACGTATGGATTACATGGATGTATCTCCTAAACAAGTTGTTTCTGCAGCAACAGCATGTATTCCTTTCCTTGAAAACGATGACTCTAACCGTGCACTTATGGGTGCGAACATGCAACGTCAAGCAGTACCTTTAATGAACCCTGAAGCACCATTTGTTGGAACGGGTATGGAACATGTTACAGCACGTGACTCAGGAGCAGCTATTGTTGCTAAACATAAAGGTAGAGTTGAACATGTTGAATCGAAAGAAATTCTTGTTAGAAGAATTGTAGAAGAAAATGGTAAAGAAATCGAAACGGAATTAGACCGTTATCCTTTATCTAAATTTAAACGTAGTAACTCTGGAACATGTTATAACCAACGTCCAATCGTTGCATATGGTGACATTGTTTCTAAAGGTGAAATTTTAGCTGATGGACCTTCAATGGAACTTGGTGAAATGGCACTAGGTAGAAACTTAGTAGTTGGATTTATGACTTGGGATGGTTATAACTACGAGGATGCTGTTATCATGAGTGAACGTCTTGTTAAAGATGACGTATATACTTCTATTCATGTTGAAGAATATGAATCAGAGGCTCGTGACACTAAATTAGGACCTGAAGAAATCACACGTGATATTCCAAACGTTTCTGATAATGCACTTAAAAACTTAGACGATCGCGGTATTGTTTATGTTGGTGCTGAAGTTAAAGATGGTGACATTTTAGTAGGTAAAGTAACGCCTAAAGGTGTGACTGAACTAACAGCTGAAGAAAGATTATTACATGCGATATTTGGTGAGAAAGCACGCGAAGTACGTGATACATCATTACGCGTACCTCATGGTGCTGGCGGTATCGTATTAGACGTTAAAGTCTTTAATAGAGAAGAAGGCGATGATTCATTATCTCCAGGTGTTAACCAATTAGTTCGTGTTTATATCGTTCAAAAACGTAAAATACACGAAGGGGATAAAATGTGTGGTCGTCATGGTAACAAAGGTGTAATTTCACGTATTTTACCTGAAGAAGATATGCCTTACTTACCAGATGGAACACCAATTGACCTTATGTTAAACCCATTAGGTGTACCTTCTCGTATGAATATCGGACAAGTTTTAGAACTTCATCTAGGTATGGCAGCTAAGAATCTAGGTATTCATGTTGCTTCACCAGTATTTGATGGTGCTAACGATGATGATGTTTGGTCAACTATTGAAGAAGCAGGTATGGCTCGTGACGGTAAAACTGTCTTATACGATGGTCGTACTGGTGAACCATTTGATAACCGTGTATCTGTAGGTGTTATGTACATGCTTAAACTTGCACACATGGTCGATGATAAATTACACGCACGTTCTACTGGTCCATACTCACTTGTAACGCAACAACCATTGGGTGGTAAAGCTCAATTCGGTGGACAACGTTTCGGTGAAATGGAGGTATGGGCACTTGAAGCATATGGTGCTGCGTACACATTACAAGAGATTTTAACTTATAAATCTGATGATACTGTAGGTCGTGTAAAAACTTATGAAGCTATCGTAAAAGGCGACAATATCCCTAAACCGGGTGTCCCTGAATCATTCCGCGTATTAATGAAAGAATTACAGAGTTTAGGACTTGATGTTAAAGTCATGGACGAACATGATAATGAAATCGAAATGCGCGATTTAGAGGATGAAGATATGATGGACAAAAAAGTTGATTTAGGTGTTTCACAAGATGCAGCAGTAGAAGGACAACAAGTAACTGAGTAAAAGTTAATCAAGCGCATTTGGTAATACATTTGCGCTTTCATTTGTTACACATTATCAATCAACCGGCACAACTAATTTAATTTGAAGGAGGTAGGCTCCTTGATTGATGTAAATAATTTCCATTACATGAAAATAGGACTTGCTTCACCTGAAAAGATTCGTTCTTGGTCATTTGGTGAAGTTAAAAAACCAGAAACAATTAACTACCGTACGCTAAAACCTGAAAGAGATGGTTTATTCTGTGAGAAAATTTTCGGTCCAACTAAGGACTGGGAATGTAGTTGTGGTAAATACAAACGAGTACGCTATAAAGGTATGGTCTGTGATAGATGTGGCGTTGAAGTCACTAAATCTAAAGTGCGTCGTGAAAGAATGGGACACATTGAATTAGCAGCACCTGTATCACATATTTGGTACTTTAAAGGTATACCTAGTCGCATGGGACTATTATTAGATATGTCTCCACGTGCGCTAGAAGAAGTAATTTATTTTGCTTCTTACACAGTAATTGATCCAGGTCCAACTGGATTAGAAAAGAAACAATTATTAACTGAAGGTGAATACCGAGAATATTATGATAAATTCCCGGGTAAATTCAGTGCAAAAATGGGCGCGGAAGCAATCCGTGATCTATTAAGTGATATAGATTTAGAAAAAGAATTAAAACAACTTCGTGAAGAATTAGAATCAGCTACTGGCCAAAGATTGACAAGAGCAATTAAACGTCTAGAAGTAGTTGAATCATTCCGTCACTCTGGTAATGAACCTTCATGGATGATTTTAGATGTATTACCAATTATTCCACCTGAAATCCGTCCAATGGTTCAATTAGATGGTGGTCGCTTCGCAACAAGTGACTTAAATGATTTATACCGTCGTGTTATCAACCGTAATAATCGTTTGAAACGTTTATTAGACTTGGGTGCTCCTGGCATTATCGTTCAAAACGAAAAACGTATGCTACAAGAAGCTGTAGATGCGTTAATCGATAACGGTCGTCGTGGTCGTCCAGTAACTGGTCCAGGTAACCGTCCGTTAAAATCACTTTCACACATGTTAAAAGGTAAACAAGGTCGTTTCCGTCAAAACTTACTTGGTAAGCGTGTTGACTACTCAGGACGTTCAGTTATCGTTGTTGGTCCTAGTCTGAAAATGTACCAATGTGGTTTACCGAAAGAAATGGCTTTAGAATTATTTAAACCATTCATTATGAAAGAATTAGTAGAACGTGAAATTGCTACAAACATCAAAAATGCAAAAGGCAAAATTGAAAGAATGGAAGAAGAAGTATGGGATGTACTTGAAGATGTTATTAAAGAACACCCAGTACTATTAAACCGTGCACCTACATTACACAGACTAGGTATTCAAGCGTTTGAACCTACTCTAGTTGAAGGTCGTGCGATTAAACTTCACCCACTTGTTACAACAGCTTATAACGCTGACTTTGATGGTGACCAAATGGCGGTTCACGTACCATTATCTAAAGAAGCACAAGCAGAAGCACGTATGTTAATGCTTGCAGCTCAAAACATCTTGAACCCTAAAGATGGTAAACCAGTTGTTACGCCTTCACAAGATATGGTATTAGGTAACTATTACCTTACATTAGAAAGAAAAGGTGCAATAGGTGCTGGTGACATCTTCAATGAAACTGACGAAGTTATTAAAGCTTATGCAAATGGTCATGTACACTTACATTCACGTATAGCTTTACATGCAAGATCACTTAAGAACCCAACGTTTACAGCAGAACAAAATAAAAAATTATTAATTACTTCTGTTGGTAAAGTTATCTTTAATGAAATTATGCCTAATTCATTCCCATATATTAATGAACCGACTAATTTCAATTTAGAAAAATCAACTCCTGATAAATACTTTGTTTCACCTACAGATTTACCAGAAGGTGGACTAGTAGAATATCTTGAAGACGTTGAGCTTGTTAAACCATTTAACAAAGTATTCTTAGGTAAAATCATTGCTGAAATATTCAACAAATTCCATATAACTGATACTTCAATGATGCTAGATAAGATGAAAGATTTAGGATTTAAATATTCATCTCGTGCTGGTATTACTGTTGGTGTATCTGATATCGTGGTTCTTTCAGAGAAACAAGAAATCATCGATGAAGCAGAAGTTAAAGTTGAAAAAGTTCAAAAACAATTTAGCCGTGGTTTAATCACTGAAGGCGAACGTTATGCAGCAGTTATCGAAATTTGGACAAAAGCTAAAGATGATATTCAAGCTAAATTAATGATGTCATTAGATAATCTTAACCCAATATTCATGATGAGTGATTCAGGTGCTCGTGGTAACGCATCTAACTTTACTCAATTAGCTGGTATGCGTGGTCTGATGGCTAACCCATCTGGTAAAATTATTGAGTTACCGATTAAATCTTCATTCCGTGAAGGTTTAACAGTACTTGAATATTTCATATCAACTCACGGTGCTCGTAAAGGTCTAGCCGATACAGCGCTGAAAACTGCCGATTCAGGTTACTTAACTCGTCGTCTTGTTGACGTAGCACAAGATGTTATTGTCAGAGAAGAAGACTGTGGAACTGATAGAGGTTTATTAGTATCTGATATTAGAGAAGGATCAGAATTAATTGAGCCATTTATTGAGCGTATAGAAGGTCGTTATTCTAAAGAAACATTACGTCATCCAAAAACTGATGAAGTAATTATCAAAGTTAACGAACTAATAACGCCAGAAATTGCTAAACAAATACTAGATGCTGGTATTACTGAAATGCACATCCGTTCTGCATTTACATGTAACACTCGTCATGGTGTATGTGAAAAATGTTACGGTAAGAACTTAGCAACTGGTGAACAAGTTGAAGTTGGTGAAGCAGTTGGTACAATAGCTGCCCAATCAATCGGTGAACCAGGTACACAGCTTACAATGCGTACCTTCCATACTGGTGGTGTAGCCGGAGCAGATATCACACAAGGTTTACCACGTATTCAAGAGTTATTTGAAGCGCGTAACCCTAAAGGTCAAGCAGTTATTTCAGAAATTAACGGTGAAGTAACAGAGATTACTATCGTTAAAGATCGTCAACAAGAAATTAAAGTTAAAGGCGAAAATGAAATTAGAACTTACCTTGCTTCAGGTACTGCAAGACTTAAAGTTGAAGAAGGACAATATGTTGAACGTGGCGAAGTAATGACTGAAGGTTCAATTGAGCCTAAAGGATTACTAGCTGTAGCTGGATTAAATGCTACTCAAAAATACTTGCTTAAAGAAGTTCAAAAAGTTTACCGTATGCAAGGTGTTGAAATTTCAGATAAACACGTTGAAGTTATGGTTAGACAAATGCTTCGTAAAGTAAGAATTATTGAAGCAGGAGATACGAAACTATTACCAGGTGCTTTAGTAGATATTCATACATTTACTGATGCAAACAGAGAAGTATTTGCTACGCGTAAGCGCCCAGCAACTGCTAAACCTGTATTACTTGGTATTACAAAAGCTTCTCTTGAAACTGAAAGCTTCTTATCAGCGGCGTCATTCCAAGAAACAACTAGAGTTCTTACAGATGCTGCAATCAAAGGTAAACGTGATAACTTACTTGGACTTAAAGAAAATGTTATCATCGGTAAATTAATCCCTGCTGGTACAGGTATGAGAAGATATACTGGTGTAGATTTCGAAAAAGTTGAAAAAGAAGTATCACCTGAAGAAACAGTAGTAACTGATTAACAGATATGAGCTGTTCTAGGGGTCTAGAACAGCTTATATTTTATTATAAAAACACTCCAAAAATTATTGACTTTATCAAAGTAGGATGTTATTATTGTTAAGGTTGATGCAAGCAGACGCTTTGGAGGATATCAAATGTCTAATGAAAAAGCCTTAAGCTTAAATCAAGACAATTATGTCATTGGTTTAAAACAAACCACTAAAGCATTGAAGAAGCATGATGTACGTAAAGTAATCATTGCTCAAGATGTAAATATTCATATTTTGTCTAAAGTGTTGAATTTAGCATTTGAGACAGGCGTTCCGATAGATTATAGTCCAACAAGACAAAAGTTAGGATCGCACTATGGAATAGAAGTAAATGCGACAGTAGTTGCATTGCTTAAATAAATGTGTAAGCTGTGCTTACTATTTTTATTTGCCTTAAAATGAACCACCTGGATGTGTGGAATTAAGAAAACAAGAGAGGAGGACATTAAAGATGCCTACTATTAACCAATTAGTACGTAAACCACGTACAAGTAAATCATCACACTCTACAGCACCTGCATTAAATAAAGGATACAATAGCATGAAGAAAAAAGTGACTACTGTATATTCTCCACAAAAACGCGGTGTTTGTACACGTGTAGGAACAATGACACCTAAAAAACCTAACTCAGCGTTACGTAAATATGCTCGTGTTCGTTTATCAAACAACATCGAAGTAAACGCGTATATCCCTGGTATAGGCCACAACTTACAAGAACACAGTGTTGTACTTATTCGTGGTGGACGTGTTAAAGACTTACCTGGTGTACGTTATCACGTAGTACGTGGTGCTTTAGACACTTCTGGTGTTGAAGGACGTATGCAAAGTCGTTCACTTTATGGTGCTAAAAAACCTAAAGCTGCTAAGAAATAATCTAATATTAAATTTCTGTGTTTAACAGATTTTTATGTGACGATAAACTAAATAAATTTTATAATTAGGGAAGGAGGATTTCGATTATGCCTCGTAAAGGTCCAGTTCCAAAAAGAGATGTATTACCAGATCCAATTCACAACTCAAAATTAGTAACAAAATTAATCAATAAAATCATGCTTGATGGTAAGCGTGGTACTGCTCAAAGAATTCTTTACTCAGCATTCGAACTTGTTCAAGAACGTTCAGGTAAAGATCCAATTGAAGTATTCGATGAAGCTATCAACAACATCATGCCTGTACTTGAAGTTAAAGCTCGCCGTGTAGGTGGTTCAAACTATCAAGTACCTGTAGAAGTACGTCCAGATCGTCGTACAACTTTAGGTTTACGTTGGTTAGTTAACTATGCTCGTCTTCGTGGTGAAAAAACTATGGAAGAGCGTTTAGCTAACGAAATCTTAGATGCTGCTAACAATACTGGTGGCGCAGTTAAGAAACGTGAAGACGTTCATAAAATGGCAGAAGCTAACAAAGCGTTTGCTCATTATCGTTGGTAAAATAGAACCTAGGACCCTAAGCGTTAAAATGATAAAGATTCCTTTTAATGGGTTATCTCTAGTTTTTTAAACACTTAGGGTATCTGCGTATCTATTGTAATAAAAAAACCAAATATCCAATATTTTGGAAGGAGTAAGAATACTATGGCAAGAGATTTCTCTTTGAAAAACACTCGTAATATCGGTATCATGGCTCACATCGATGCTGGTAAAACAACGACTACTGAACGTATTCTTTATTACACAGGCCGTATTCATAAAATTGGTGAAACACATGAAGGTGCTTCACAAATGGACTGGATGTCACAAGAGCAAGAACGTGGTATCACAATCACTTCTGCTGCTACAACTGCAGAATGGGAAGGCCACCGTGTAAATATCATCGATACACCTGGACACGTAGACTTCACAGTTGAAGTTGAACGTTCTTTACGTGTACTTGATGGTGCCGTTACAGTACTTGATGCTCAATCAGGGGTTGAACCTCAAACTGAAACAGTTTGGCGTCAAGCAACAACATACGGTGTTCCACGTATTGTATTCATTAATAAAATGGATAAAATGGGTGCGAACTTTGAATATTCAGTTGGTACATTACATGAGCGCTTACAAGCTAATGCTCACCCAATTCAATTACCAATCGGTGCGGAAGATGATTTCAGTGCTATTATTGATTTAGTAGAAATGAAATGTTTCCAATACAATAACGATTTAGGTACTGAAATTGAAGAAATTGAAATTCCTGAGTCTCACAAGCAAAAAGCTGAAGAAACTCGTGAATCTTTAATTGAAGCTGTTGCAGAATCAAATGACGAATTAATGGAAAAATACTTAGGTGGAGAAGAAATCACAATTGATGAGCTTAAAAAAGCTATTCGTCAAGCTACTTGTGATGTTGAATTCTACCCAGTATTATGTGGTACAGCATTCAAAAACAAAGGTGTTCAATTAATGTTGAACGCAGTTATTGACTACTTACCATCACCATTAGATGTTAAACCTATTGTCGGACATAGATTCGAAAGTGAAGAAGAAGTAATTGCTAAACCTGATGATTCAGCACCTTTCGCTGCATTAGCGTTTAAAGTAATGACTGACCCTTATGTAGGTAAATTAACATTCTTCCGTGTTTATTCTGGTACTATGGAATCAGGATCATACATTAAAAACTCAACTAAAGGGAAACGTGAACGTGTAGGTCGTATCCTACAAATGCACGCTAACTCTCGTCAAGAGATTTCTACTGTATATTCTGGTGACATTGCTGGTGCGGTAGGACTTAAAGATACTGGTACAGGTGATACTCTATGTGACGAAAAAGATGACATCATCTTAGAAGCAATGGACTTCCCAGAGCCAGTTATTCACTTATCAGTTGAGCCTAAATCAAAAGCTGACCAAGATAAAATGACTAACGCATTAGTTAAATTACAAGAAGAAGACCCAACATTCCATGCACATACTGACCATGAAACTGGACAAGTTATCATCGGTGGTATGGGTGAATTACACCTTGATATTTTAGTAGACCGTATGAAACGTGAATTCAAAGTTGAGTGTGCTGTTGGTGCGCCAATGGTATCTTACCGTGAAACGTTCAAAACGCCTGCACAAGTACAAGGTAAATTTGCTCGTCAATCAGGTGGACGTGGACAATTTGGTGATGTTCACATTGAATTTACACCTAACGAACAAGGCGCAGGTTTCGAATTCGAAAACGCTATTGTTGGTGGGGTAGTTCCTCGTGAATATATTCCTTCAGTTGAAGCTGGTCTTAAAGACGCTATGGAAAACGGTGTATTAGCTGGGTATCCATTAGTTGATGTTAAAGCTAAATTATATGATGGTTCATACCATGATGTCGATTCATCTGAAATGGCCTTCAAAATTGCAGCTTCATTAGCACTTAAAGAAGCAGCTAAAAAATGTGATCCAGTAATCTTAGAGCCAATGATGAAAGTTGAAATCGTTATGCCTGAAGAGTACATGGGTGACATTATGGGTGACGTAACAAGTCGTCGTGGACGTGTTGAAGGTATGGAAGCACGCGGTAACGCTCAAGTTGTTCGTGCATTCGTTCCACTTTCAGAAATGTTCGGTTACGCTACAAACTTACGTTCTAACACTCAAGGTCGTGGTACTTATACTATGGTATTTGATCACTACGAAGAAGTACCAAAATCAATTTCTGAAGAAATTATCAAGAAAAATACAGGCGCTTAATCAAAACGCTTTAATAAATTGATTTTTTTCTCAAAATGATTTATAAATTAACTATAGGTTATCCTCATGATGGTGAGTAACCATCATGAGGCTTAATAAAAAAATATAATTTTTAATATGAATAGGAGAGATTTCATAATGGCTAAAGAAAAATTTGATCGCTCAAAAACACATGCCAATATTGGTACTATCGGTCACGTTGACCATGGTAAAACTACTTTAACAGCTGCTATTGCAACTGTATTAGCAAAACGTTCTGGTGACGGAGAAGCTCGTTCATACGCTCAAATCGACAACGCTCCAGAAGAAAAAGAACGTGGTATTACAATTAATACTTCACACATCGAATATGAAACAGCTACTCGTCACTATGCGCACGTTGACTGCCCAGGACACGCTGACTATGTTAAAAACATGATCACTGGTGCTGCTCAAATGGACGGCGGTATCTTAGTAGTATCTGCTGCTGACGGCCCAATGCCTCAAACTCGTGAGCACATTCTTTTATCACGTAACGTAGGTGTTCCTGCATTAGTAGTATTCTTAAACAAAGTTGACATGGTTGACGACGAAGAATTATTAGAATTAGTTGAAATGGAAGTTCGTGACTTATTAACAGAATATGACTTCCCTGGCGATGACACTCCAGTAATTGCTGGTTCAGCATTAAAAGCTTTAGAAGGCGACGAAGCTTACGAAGAAAAAATTGTTGAATTAATGGAAGCTGTAGATACTTTCATTCCAACTCCAGAACGTGATTCTGACAAACCATTCATGATGCCAGTTGAGGACGTATTCTCAATAACTGGTCGTGGTACTGTTGCTACAGGCCGTGTTGAACGTGGTCAAATCAAAGTTGGTGAAGAAATCGAAATTATCGGTTTAACTGAAGAATCATCTAAAACAACTGTAACTGGTGTTGAGATGTTCCGTAAATTATTAGACTTCGCTGAAGCTGGAGATAACATCGGTGCATTATTACGTGGTGTTGCTCGTGAAGACGTTAACCGTGGTCAAGTATTAGCTAAACCAGGTTCAATCACACCTCACACTAAATTCAAAGCTGAAGTTTATGTATTATCAAAAGATGAAGGTGGACGTCATACTCCATTCTTCACTAACTACCGTCCACAATTCTATTTCCGTACTACTGACGTAACTGGTGTTGTAAACTTACCAGAAGGTACTGAAATGGTTATGCCTGGCGACAACGTTGAAATAGACGTTGAATTAATTTCACCTATCGCTATTGAAGACGGTACTCGTTTCTCAATCCGTGAAGGTGGACGTACAGTTGGATCAGGTGTTGTTACTGTAATCGAAGCTTAATTCGATTTCGTACACACTTAACCAAACGTATAATATCTAGCATATTTTACTAGATTTAAATAGAGCAGGGGAAATTCTTATTAACTTAAGAATTTCCCCTGTT
Source organism: Mammaliicoccus sp. A-M4 (assembly GCF_022386955.1). NCBI lineage: Bacteria > Bacillati > Bacillota > Bacilli > Caryophanales > Staphylococcaceae > Mammaliicoccus > Mammaliicoccus sp. A-M4. The sequence goes on along the minus strand of NZ_JAJNHH010000006.1, from coordinate 109,918 downwards.
TTTTATGTTCATTAATATATAGAATTTATTTTTCTAATTCTTCACTATGTTCAATAATGGATAGGAAGAGTTTAACGCTATTTTGTAATGATTGTTCATCTAAATCGAATTTAGGGTGATGATGAGGGTAAGTTGCTTTTAATGCTTCATTGCCTACACCTGTAAAGAAATAAGTTCCTGGTACATGCTGTAAGAAGTAACCAACATCTTCTCCACCGAGTGAAGGCGGAAAATCAAAAGCTTCTTCGATAGTATCAATATTACTTGCTAGATTTTTAGCCCATTTTGTTTCCTTTTCATGGTTTACTACTGGTGGATATCCGTCTGTATAGTCTAAGTGACATTTCACACCATAACTTGATTCTATACCGTTTAAAATCCCATTTAAACGATCTTTGATTTGTTCTTTAACGCTAGGTAAATAACTTCTTATTGTTCCTGTTAATTTTACTTTGTCCGCTATAACATTAAAGGCGTTACCACCTTTAAATGTTCCAAATGTGACAACTGCTGACTCAAGTGGGTCAATAGTTCTTGATACAATACTTTGCGCCTGAACAATTAATGATGAAGCTGCGACAATTGGGTCTTTTGCGAATTGAGGCATTGCGCCATGCCCACCAAGCCCTTGGATTTCAATTTCAAATGAATCTGCAGCTGCATAAGCAGGTCCAGCACAAAATCCGACTTTATTTGCGTCTATATGGCTCGCTGTATGGGTACCGAATACATAATCAACACCATCTAATGCACCAGCTTCTATCATAGCTCTAGCGCCACCTGGAAGGACTTCTTCAGCATGTTGATGAATAAGTACGACATTACCATGGATAGCATCTGAATGTTCTTTTAATATTTTAGCTGTTATTAATAAGCTTGCTGTATGAGCGTCATGTCCACAAGCATGCATAACGCCCTCTACTGTAGACTTATAAGGCACTTCCTTTTCATCGTTGATAGGCAAAGCATCAAAGTCTGCTCTTAAAGCAATAGTAGGACCTTCTTTCCCGCCTTTAATATAGCCTAAAAGTCCGTTACCTCCGACATCTTTTTTTACTTCAATACCTAAATTTTCAAGATAATCTGCGATATACTTTTTAGTATTTTCTTCTTGAAAAGATAATTCAGGATGTTGATGTAAATGCCTTCTAATTTCGATTAATTCATCCATATGCTTTTCAACTTCATGCGTTAAGGTCATTTTTATAATCTCCTTCCATAAACTTAAATGTTGTTAATAAAAAGATGCGTACAGCATTGATTAACCCTTTTTCATCGATATCGAATTTTGGATGATGATGGGGAAAATCTGCTTTAAAATGCTCATTTCTAGTTCCAGTATAGAAGAAAGCACCGGGCACTCTTTGTTGGTAATAAGAGAAGTCTTCACCACTTAAACTTGCTTCTAATTCTACCAGTTCATAAACGCTATCAACTTCTTGAGTGGCTTCAAGAATGAGGTCAGTCTCACGTTCTGTATTAATGACAGGAGGATAACCTTTACTATATTTTAAATCGTAAGTAACATCTGTTGAAGTTGTTAAGCCTTCAAGTACTTTTTTGAAACCTTCTACAACGCTTGCTTGAATCTCTGAATCAAATGTTCTTATCGTCCCGCCAATTTTACATGTATCTGGTATAACGTTATTTGTTTCACCAGCATTAAACATTGTGATAGAAAGAACGGCAGGTGATAAAGCACTTGTTTTACGTGAAACAATATATTGTAAGTCATTACATAGTTGAATTCCGGCTGCTAATGGATCTATTAATTGGTCGGGATGAGCTGCGTGACCACCTCGACCTTTTAACGTAATCCAGAAGTCATCTGGAATGCCTGTTGTTGTTCCGTATTTATAACCGACTTTACCAACATCTATAGTACTTGATACATGTTGGCCAATGATAGCGTCCACACCTGTTAGGCATCCGTCTGCAATCATTTGTATCGCGCCGCCAGGGTCTACTTCTTCAGCATGTTGGTGAATAAAAACAACACGACCATTAATATCATCACGATGTTCAGATAAAATTTTTGCAGTCATGAGTAAGACAGCAGTATGCGCATCATGTCCACAAGCATGCATGACGCCATCTACAGTAGATTTATAAGGTACTTCTTTTTCGTCTTGTATAGGTAATGCATCAAAATCAGCTCTAATTGCTAGGGTAGGGCCTGGTTTATCTTTGTTTAATGTTCCAACTACACCTCTGCCACCAACACCTTCTCTAACATCTATGTCTAGATTACGAAGGTAATTTGCAATATAGGCTGGAGTTTGTACTTCTTCAAATGAAAGTTCAGGATTCATATGTAAATGCCTTCTGATTTCTATCATCTCATCATAATAATCTTCAACTTTTTGAAATAAAATATCTTTCATTTATTATATTACTCCTTCAACTTCAAGAATTTTTAAAAACATTTCTGTTGTCGTTTTCATTGCATCTTCATCTAAATCAAACATTGGGTGATGGTGAGGGGCTGTTGAAGATTTTTCTTCATTACCACTACCAGTTAGGAAGAAGCATCCTGGACGTTCTAAAAGATAGTAAGAAAAGTCTTCACCAATCATCATTGGTTCGATATCTTCATAAGTAAGATCTAAATCTGTAGCTGCTTTTTTAACAACATTGTATTGTTCATCATGATTAATGACGGTAGGATAGCCTCTTCTATAATCGAAATCGTAACTTGCGTTATTTGCGATACAGATACCCTTTAAAAGGCGTTCTAGTTCTTCTTCGATTAAATCCTTCACTTTGGGATTAAACGTTCTGACAGTGCCTTCAATAGTCGCTGTGTCGCTAATAACATTAAAGGTGTTACCTGCGTCAATTTTTCCTACAGTAATAACACCTTGGTCGATAGGATCTAAATTTCTTGAAATGATTTTTTGTAAACTAGAAATATACTCTGAAACAATGACTATAGGATCAATGGAAGTGTGTGGTTTAGCACCATGACCACCTTTACCTTGAATTGTGATTTTGAAATAATCAGGAGAAGCCATCATTGCACTACTCTTAGTTTTAATTTCTGATGTTGAATGTCCACTCCAAAAGTGATTGCCGTATATTTTATCTACGCCATCTAAAGCACCATCATCAACCATTGGTTTAGCGCCACCTGGACTTAATTCTTCCGCGTATTGGAATATAAAAACGACATTACCTTTCAATTGTGATTGATGTTCATGTAGTAATTCACATAAAGTGAGTAGTGTAGCTGTATGCCCGTCGTGTCCACAAGCATGCATCACACCATCTACAGTAGATTTGTATGGAACGTCTTTTTCATCTTGAATAGGCAATGCATCAAAATCAGCACGAAATGCAATAGTCTGACCTGGCTCATTTCCTTTAAGTTTTGCTACTATACCATTTTGACCAACACGTTCTCTTATTTGTAACTTATCTAACTTTTTGAGTTCAGATAAAATAAAATCATGAGTTTTATCCTCATGATATGATAATTCTGGATTCATATGCATATATCGTCTTATTTCTACGAGACGATCAAATTTTTCTTCGATTTCTTTTTTCCAATTGACCATTGCTAAACCTTCTTTCAATTCTTTCGAAATATAATACGACTATTGTAGCAAAATTTATAGAAAATTTAAACAATTCAATTTACTATGATAACGCTTAATTCTTTGATTTTAGTATGTTATGATAAATAAAAAGTGCTAAAGGAGAAAGTGCAAATGGTACAAACATTAGAAACATTTTTAACAACAAATTTAAATGAATTGAAGGATAATGGTTTGTATAATGAAATTGATATTGTTGAAGGCGCAAATGGTGCTGAAATTAATATTGGTGGAAAATCATATATCAATTTATCTTCAAACAATTACCTTGGATTAGCAACAGACGAAGATTTGAAAAAAGCTGCTAAAGACGCAATCGATACTCATGGTGTTGGCGCTGGTGCAGTACGTACTATTAATGGGACACTAGATTTGCATAGAGAATTAGAAGAGACTTTAGCTCAATTTAAAGGGACTGAAAGTGCAATTGCTTATCAATCTGGATTCAACTGTAACATGGCAGCAATTTCAGCAGTTATGAATAAGAATGATGCAATTCTTTCTGATGAATTAAACCATGCTTCTATTATAGATGGTTGTCGTTTATCTAAAGCGAAAATCATTCGAGTGAATCATTCTGATATGGAAGATTTAAGAGCAAAAGCAAAAGAAGCAGTAGAGTCAGGTCAATATAACAAAGTAATGTATATTACTGACGGCGTATTCTCTATGGATGGTGATGTAGCTAAATTACCAGAAATCGTAGAAATCGCTGAAGAATTTGGCTTAATCACTTATGTTGATGACGCTCACGGCTCAGGTGTTATGGGTAAAGGAGCAGGCACAGTAAAACATTTCGGTTTACAAGATAAAATAGATTTCCAAATTGGAACGTTATCTAAAGCAATAGGTGTAGTAGGTGGATACGTAGCAGGTACGAAAGATTTAATAGATTGGTTAAAAGTTGCTTCAAGACCTTTCTTATTCTCAACTTCTTTAGCACCTGGAGATACTAAAGCAATTACTGAATCAGTTAAAAAATTAATGGCTTCAACTGAATTACACGATAAATTATGGGATAATGCGAACTACTTAAAAGAAGGCTTAAAAGCTAAAGGGTTCGATATTGGACATTCAGAAACACCAATTACACCAGTAATTATTGGTGAAGAGAAAAAGGCTCAAACATTTAGTAAACGACTAATGGACGAAGGTGTATATGCAAAAGCTATAGTATTCCCGACTGTGCCTAGAGGTACAGGTCGTGTAAGAAATATGCCAACTGCAGCACATACGAAAGAACAATTAGATCAAGCAATTGAAACTTACGAAAAAATTGGTAAAGAACTTGGATTGCTGTAAATAATGTGAAGTGACAGGCTGAGACATAAATAAATGTCTCAGCCTTATTTATGATATACTCCCTGTTTTTATGTAATAAGTGCCCTTTTTATTATAGAAATGTGTTTCTCAAGTATACAAATCGGCTTAAATAAGTTAAAATAACTATAAAGAAAGCGTTTTTGTACGTTCTAAAAAGACGATTGAACATTTCAATAGTACAGGAGGATTTTTATTATGAAAAAAGTCATCATAACTGGTGCACTAGGTCAAATCGGGACAGAATTAGTAATAAAATTAAGAGAAAAATTTGGTAACGATCAAGTTCTAGCTACAGATATAAAAAGACCAGAAAGTGACAGCGTTATATTAAATGGACCATTCGAAATACTAGATGTAACGGATAAAGACAGATTGTTTGAGCTAGTTGAAACATTTAAAGCAGATACAATTATGCATATGGCTGCTTTATTATCTGCAACTGCTGAAAAAAATCCTTTATTTGCATGGAATTTAAATATGGGTGGGCTTGTAAATGCTTTAGAAGCGGCAAGAGAATACAACATGCAATTCTTTACACCAAGTTCTATAGGCGCTTTCGGGCCTAATACACCAAAAGATATGACGCCACAAGAAACGATACAAAGACCGACTTCAATGTATGGCGTGAATAAAGTAGCAGGAGAATTATTATGTGACTACTATTATACGAAATTTGGCGTAGATACAAGAAGTGTACGTTTCCCTGGGTTAATTTCTTATGTAAAAGAACCGGGCGGAGGGACAACAGATTACGCTGTGGAAATATACTTTAAAGCGATACGAGAAGGTAAATACAATAGTTATATCGCTAAAGGGACATATATGGATATGATGTTTATGGATGATGCTATTAATGCGATTATTCAATTGATGGAAGCAGACGGGGAAAAATTGGTTCATCGTAACGCATATAACGTAAGTGCTATGAGCGTAGAACCAGAAACAGTTAAAGCTTCAATACAAAAAATATTGCCTGAATTTGAGCTTAGTTATGATGTTGATCCTGACCGTCAAGCAATTGCAGATACTTGGCCAAATTCAATCGATACAAGTTGTGCTAAGGAAGAATGGGGATTCAATCCACAATATGATTTAGATAGCATGACAAAACTAATGTTGAAAGCAATTAAAGAAAAAGACCAATTAGCAAAAAGTTAAATATATTATGAGTATTTTTTAAATTTTCTAAAAACTTATTGAATAACCCCTCTATGACTGATATACTTGATAACATTAATTATTAATTAGCCTAGGAGGAATCATTATGTCAGAAACATTTTACGTAGAACAGCGTGAGCAGCTGAAAGAAAAACCGGATTTCCAAAAGTTAGCTTTCGGCGAAATCTTTACAGATTATATGCTATCTATGTCTTATAAACAAGGTGAAGGCTGGTCAGAGCCTAAAATTATTCCATATGGGCCAATTACTTTATCGCCAAGTGCACAAGGGCTTCATTATGGTCAAACAGTATTTGAAGGCATGAAAGCATATAAAGATGGAGATGAAGTAACGTTATTCAGACCTGACCAAAATTTCAAAAGAATCAATTTATCGTTAAAACGTTTGGAAATGCCACAAATCGACGAAGACAAAGTATTAGAAGGTTTATTACAGCTAATTGATATAGAACGTGATTGGGTGCCTAATGGTGAAGGCCAATCTTTATATGTGAGACCATTTGTATATGCAACTGAACCATACTTAGGTGTACGTTCGTCAACAGATTATGAATTTCTAGTGATTCTTTCTCCTGTAGGTGCATATTATGGTGATGAACAATTAAAACCAACAAGTATATATGTCGAAGATGAGTTTGTTCGTGCTGTTAGAGGTGGAGTAGGTTTTGCTAAATGTGGTGGAAACTATGCTGCTAGTTTAATTGCACAAACACGTGCTAATGAATTGGGCTTTGATCAAGTTCTTTGGTTAGACGGCGTAGAACAAAAATATATCGAAGAAGTAGGTAGTATGAATATCTTCTTTGTAATCGATGGTAAAGTAGTAACACCTGAATTAAACGGTAGTATTTTACCAGGTATTACAAGAAAAACTGTGCTCGAGTTAGCCCAAGAATTGGGTTATGAAACTGAAGAAAAACGAATTTCAATCGATGAAGTAGTCAATGCACATCATGATGGTCGTTTAACAGAAATATTCGGCACAGGAACTGCAGCTGTTATTTCACCAGTTGGCTTCTTAAAATATGATGAAGTTGAAATTACAATTAATGATAATAAGACGGGTCCTATCACAAATCATTTATTTGATGAGTACACAGCAATCCAAACAGGTAAGAAAGAAGATAAACATGGTTGGAGAGTAGTAGTAGGACAAGAAAGCCGTATTGAGACAGTATAAAGATATTTAAAATAAATCAGGCTGAGACATCTATTTGTCCCAGCCTGATTTTTTAAAGGAGAATACATATATGATTAATTGGCTATTATTTGATAAAGACGGTACATTACTAAAGTTTGATGAAACATGGTCTGAAATCTCTCTTGTGATGATCAATAAATTTATAGAACAATATCAAGTTGAAGAAGAACAATCATTACAAGAAGAATTAGGATATGTAGACGGGAAATTTTTAGCAAGTGGTATTTTAGCTTCAGGAACATTATCTGATATCGTAAAAAAATTTCAAAAATACGCTAATCACGAAAATAATAAAGAAGTAGAAGACTGGACAGTACAATTAAGCAAAGATTTAATTGCAGAATATAATCCAGAAACGGTCGTAATAGACGACATGCAAAATACATTAAAACATTTCAAAGATAAAGGATATCAAATAGCGATTATAACGAGCGACGATCAAGACGGAACAAAACGCTTTATCAAAGATGCAGGCGTCAGTCATTTAATAGACGATACAATTACCGCTACTATTAACGGTTATCAAAAGCCAGACCCTAAAATGGTAGAAGACTTTTATGCAAAATGGAACGTTGTACCAGAAGAAATAGCAATAATAGGGGACACCCCAAGAGATATACAAATGGGACGAAATTCACATTTCGGTGTAGTAGTCGGTGTACTAAGCGGTACTGGCGAAAAATCAGACTTGGAAGAAGCGGATTATATATACAAAGACATAAATGAATTTCATGAAAAAGAAGCAGAATGGAATGGTAGATGATTGGAGCCTTACCTCAGTCAAGTATACATTTTCAAAATCAAAGACAACAAAAAAAAACCAACCTGAAAGATAATTCTAACGGGTTGGGATGTTTATTTTAGGAAAAGATTTATCCTACCTATATATTTCCTACTTCACTCTTGTATCGATAGCGCGATGTGTTTCAATGACGTGTGCTACTTTGTCGATGATTTTGTTGATTGATTCTGGGTCTTCGTATAAGTCATAATCATTTATATTTACACGAACAACTGGACACTCTGTAAAGTTGTTAATCCAATTATCATAGCGTGCGAAAAGTTTTTTCCAATATTGTTCGTCTGTTTCGATTTCCATTTGTCGTCCTCTATTTTTGATGCGTTGTATAACATCTTCATAGTCGCATTCTAAATAAATTAATGCATCTGGTTTAGGGAAGTATGGGGTCATAACCATTGCTTCAAATAGTTCTCTATAAGTTGCGTAGTCTTCTTGTGTCATTGTTCCTTGTTCTTCATGCATTTTTGCGAAAATATCAACGTCTTCGTAAATGGAACGGTCTTGTATAAAGCCACCGCCATATTCGAACATTCTTTTTTGTTCTTTAAAGCGTTCTGCTAAAAAGTATATTTGAAGGTGGAAGCTCCAACGTTCAAAGTCGTGATAGAATTTTTCTAAATATGGGTTGTTATCTACTTTTTCAAAAGATGTTTTAAAGTTTAAGCGCTCACTTAGAGCTGTTGTTAATGATGACTTTCCTACCCCAACAGTACCAGCAATCGTTATAATCGCATTACTAGGAATGACTTTATTGGTCATGTTTAATCTCTCCAATCAATGGTTGTAATAAATGTAAAACGTGTTGATAATCTGAGGTGTTATGAACGAAATCTAAATTTGAAGTATCTATTTGTATTGCATCGATTTCATTTTTTACTTCTTTATAAAACTGATTATAGTCGTGTTTTAATTGTGCTAAGTAGTCGTCTTCTATTTGAGCCTCATAGGATCTATTCCTATTGGCAATGCGTTCTTGAAGAACATCTAAGGAAGCATCGAGGAAGATTATTTGATCTGGCATGCGAATATCTTCAGTTAAGATATCGTAGATTCTACTGAATTTATCATATTCAAAATCGTTTAAAGTGTTTTTAGCGAAAATTTTATTTTTAAATATGTGATAATCACTTACGATGCCTTGCACATTTTGTAAATCTGTTAATTGTTTATAGCGATGACATAAGAAGAACATTTCAGTTTGAAAACTCCATTTTGAAATGTCATCATAAAAATCACTTAGAAATGGATTTTCATCTACAATTTCAAATTCTTCTTTATAATTCAAAGCTTTAGCAAGCTTTTTAGTTAAAGAACTTTTCCCGACTCCTATAGGTCCTTCAATTGCAATAAAGGTTTTTTTCATATTTATCTCTCCAGGTGTTAAAATAGACATACCTATTCTATCACAAATTAAACGGAGTGAAATAAAACGTGCATGAAAATTATATGAAACTTGCTATTGAAGAAGCGAAAAAAGCATGGAAAATGGACGAAGTACCAATTGGTGCAATTGTTGTGTATAAAGGAGAAGTAATTGGACGAGGGCATAATTTAAGAGAAAATGAACAAAGTCCTTCTGCACATGCTGAGATGTTGGCAATTCAAGAAGCATCTGAATATTTAAATTCATGGCGTTTAGAAGATACTACTTTATATGTAACGTTAGAACCTTGTGTTATGTGCTCGGGCGCTATAGTAATGAGTAGAATACCTCATGTTGTATACGGCGCAAGTGATCCTAAAGGTGGATGTAGTGGTAGTTTAATGAATTTAATAGAAGATACAAGGTTTAATCATCGTTCTACAGTAGAAAGAGGAATATTAGCAGAAGAGTGTGGAGAGATGCTTCGTACGTTTTTTTTAGAAAAAAGAGCGAAAAAGAAGCAAAACAAAGAGAAGAGTTCAGATTCATAGAGTTTATACAGATAATTTGTTAGAATTTATGTTGAATATAAAGAAAAGAGGTCTCTCTAATGATAAAGTTAATCGCAACAGATATGGATGGTACTTTACTAAATGCAGCACACGAAATTTCTAATGAGAACTATGAAGCAATAAAATATGCCCAATCTAAGGGTATTACGGTAGTTATTGCTACGGGAAGAGCTTTTTATGAAGCGAATGGTCCAATTGCACCAACAGATTTGACTTTACCTTATATTTGTTTAAACGGGGCTGAATTAAGGGATGAAGAATTTAACATTATTCATACATCTAAATTAACACGTCCATTAATTGATAAAATTACAGGTGTCTTAAATAGTGAAGATATTTATTACCAAGTGTATACGAACTTTGGTATTTATACAGAAGACCCAGAGAAAGACTTAGAAATCTATGTGGATATAGCAGAAAAAGCTGGCCAAAAAGCGGATGTTAAGAAAATTAGAGCTAATATACAAAATCGTATAGATAATGGGACTTTGAAACAAGTTGATAGCTATGACGAAATTAGTAAACGTCCAGGCGAAATTATTTTGAAAATCTTAGCATTTGCGAGTGATTTAGAAAAAATCGATAGAGCTAAAGCAGAAATTTCTGAGTCTCAAAGTTTAGCTGTATCTTCTTCTTCAAGAGGGAATATAGAAATTACACATTCTGATGCACAAAAGGGAATCGCATTAGAAGCAATCGCTGAACAACTCAAAATACCAATGTCAGATGTTATGGCGATAGGTGATAATTTAAATGACATTTCTATGTTAGAAAAAGCAGGATACGCAGTTGCAATGGAAAATGGTGCACCTGAAGTTAAAGAAATGGCGGATTATATAACAGATACAAACGAAAATAGTGGTGTTGGTAAAGCCATCATACAAGCTTTGAAAAGCGAAGAGTAATTGTTAATAGTCCATTAGACTGATTTTTAACTGAGTATAAACTCTTAGTTATTCAGTATGTTATACTGTGAGGTATAATAAATATCATAGATTTTGAGGTGACAACAGTGAAAGTATTACTTATTGTAGGTAGCGCTAAACAATACTCTCATACACATGCACTGGCGCAATTTGTTCGCGGTAACTTAGAAGAACAAGAAGCAGAGGTAACATTGTTTGATTTATATGATAAGCCAGTTCCGTTCTTAGATGTATCTGGCCGACACTTAAATGATGAACGTATTAAAGCAAATGTTAATGAATTACGAGAACTAGCTGAAGAAGCAGATGCTATTATAATTGGTACACCAAATTATCACGGTTCATATTCAGGCGTAGTAAAAAATGCATTAGACCATTTAACGATGGACGAATTCAAAATGAAACCAGTTGGATTAATTTGCAATAGTGGTGGCATGCGTAGTACGGAACCATTATCACACTTAAGAATTATCATGAGAAACTTGTTAGGAATTGCTGTACCTGTCCAAATCTCTACACAAGATGCAGATTACGGAAAAACAGAAGACGGCACTTACTATGTGGATGTAGATGATATTAAATTACGCGTTAAACTATTTACAGAGCAAATCATTAAATTAATTCAGAATAATCCATGGGTTGAAACTGAAGAAGAAGAAGTGAATTTGTAATTAAGGAAAGTAACGAGTGGTTACTAGGGTTAAATAAAAATGAAAAACAGCCAAAATTCTTTTTTAAATAAGAATTTTGGCTGTTTTTTAGTTATATATGATTATTTTGAGTATTTTAATCTTGCGAATGCATCATGTTGATGTATTGATTCTTCATTACGGCATTCTATTTCGAAACCATTAATCCATTCTAATTCGACTAAATCTGCCGCTACTAATCTAATTAAGTCCTCTACGAAGCGAGGATTTTCATATGCACGCTCTGTAACTGCTTTTTCATCTGTACGTTTTAGTATTGGATAAAGCATAGAGCTCGCATTTGCTTCCATACCGTCTAAAATCAATTCTTTATAATTATCCGGTAAATCAGTCTCAGTGTCTAAATCAATTAGGACTGTAATAATACCGCGCTGGTTATGAGCAGAGTATTCACTAATTTCTTTAGAACAAGGACATAGTGTTGTAACCGGTACTTCGATACCTAATGATTTTTTAGTAAGTTTGTCGTCTGATACTGATAAAATGTAACGTATATCAGCGTTTCCAACAGCTTTTTGTTGAGTAATTGGACTGTATCGGTTAAAGAACCATTTAGCTGATACGTCTACAGAAGCTGTATTTTGGAACATTGCACTTTCAAGTGTATTGAGTAATGATTTTAAAGAATCAAAACTTAAAGGCACACCGTTATCGTAATGTTTTTCAACACTTTCGATGATACGGCTCATATTAATACCTTTTTCATCTTGATTTAAACTTGTCGAAAACTCAAAATTACCAATTGATTGAAAACCATCTATTTTAACAGGATAAACTAAATTTTTAATACCAACATGCTCAATTTCGAATAGGAAATCTTTTTTAGAACTTTGTAAATCAGGCATTTTTTCTTTTTCAGTAGGTTTCGTTCCTTTGATTGGATCTACTGAACCAAAATATTTCCATCGCGCTTCACGTGTTGATAAATCGATTTGTTTCATTAACATTGCCTCCAACTATCTATTCAATATGATATGTCCAGAAATGTTCTGACTTCAACCACATATCTTTAGCCGCTTCACTCTCTTGTGTATTTGAAGCGAGGTTTTGTAACATTGGTCCGGTTTGAGATGCATGAGCTTGAAGTACTTTCATTTTACGTTCCTCATAACCAGTTATATCTATATTTACATCGGGCTCTCCGAGATCGCTATACGTGTCATTACTAAATGCTACTAAATGTAATTTAGGACGTTCTGATTTTTCAATACGGCTTACTGTTCTTATCACTGCTTCTGCAGTTGCTTCATGGTCTGGATGTACAGAATAGCCTGGATAGAATGATATTATTAGTGATGGATTTAATTCATCTATTAATGATTTTACCATATTATCTATTTCATCTTTCGGTTCAAATTCAACAGTTTTATCTCTATAACCCATTTTACGTAAATCAGTAATACCAATTGCTTCAGCAGCTGCTTCTAATTCACGTTCTCTAATAAACGGTAAAGACTCTCTTGTTGCAAAAGGAGGGTTGCCGAGATTACGACCCATTTGACCTAAAGTTAAGCATGCATAAGTAACTGGGACACCGCTATCTATAAATTTGCTTAATGTACCCGAAGTTCCAAACGCTTCATCATCTGGATGTGGGAATATAACCAATACTTGTCTTTCTTTATCCATTGTCGTCACCTCTTATTCCTTAAACGGTTTACTACTAATTTCTAAACTAGCAGCAAGTTGCCCTTCATGATTTAATCCCGCTAATAATAATTCTTTATTTTCCGTTACTTCATAATGTGTCAAACCTTGTACATAAACCCAGCCATTATTGTCTAATTTAAGGCCCACACGGAAAGGCTCTTTAACGCCACCTGTTAAATGAGCATGGGTAAATGTAACTTGAATATTTCTTAAAAATGTACCAGCGTTGAACACTTTTTGATCAAAGTGATTCGCATACGCACCATTTGTTGTCTCTACATGAAGATAAACTGGCTTATTTTCATATTCTGATATTAAGGTTTGAACTTGATCTATTTGAATTAATTCCATGCCTTTCACTCCTCATAGTATATACTTTACTATTCTACTAAATTCTCGAGTGAATTTATATACATTCTGCTCACAACTCAGGAATTATTATCCTTTAAAATAACTTCTTTAGTATGGTCGTATTGTGTTAAATGACTTTCGTGTGATAAAAGCATGTAACTGACAACATCTATTAGAAAATGAGCTGAAATTTGAGTGTTAATAAATTGATGGTCATTTATTCTAGTTTGATCTATCGTCATAATCGTTATGTCTGAGAGAGCGGAAAGAGGGCTACCAGCATAGTTAGTAATCGCAATAATTGTGGCACCATGATCTTTAGCGATTTTAACAGCGTTAACCAATTCTTTTGTTTCTCCACTATTAGACAAGGCAATAAATGTATCTCGCTCAGTGAGCAAAGAAGCACCAATTTTTATTTGATGCACATCTGTCGCTGAATTTCCTTTAATACCCATGCGCATTGTTCTGTAATAGAACTCAGTGGCTGTTAAACCCGAGCTACCTAACCCTGCAAATAAGGCATGTTCACTTTCTATTAATACTTCGATCAATTGATTTATTTTTTTATTAGAAATAAATTCACCTGATTTTTGAATGATGGATTGATGATATTCATATATCCGTTGTATGAGAGGTACATTTTGAATATCTGTTCCATTATAAGATTGTTGAATACGATTTTCAAAATTCATGGTTAACACTCCTGTTTTCTATAATATGTGTATTATATTTGAAAAAGTTTTCCAAAACAACGAATGTTATTGACTAATCTTTTCATGGTGTTATATTTAGTTTCAATAGGAGGTGTGCCCATGAGTAAAATTTTTGATAAGGCACAACAATTCGGGAAATCATTTATGTTACCCATCGCTATATTACCAGCAGCAGGTTTGCTTCTGGGTATTGGAGGTGCGTTGAGTAACCCAAATACAATAAAAGCTTATCCAATCTTAGATGTGGATTTATTACAATATATCTTTATATTAATGTCTTCAGCAGGAGATATTGTTTTTGCTAATTTACCAGTAATATTTGCTATAGGTGTAGCGATTGGATTAGCGAGAAGTGATAAAGGTACAGCTGGTCTAGCAGCGATGTTAGGCTTTCTAATTATGAATGCAACTATGAACGCGTTATTGACGATTACTGACAATATTGCATCTCAAGATTCACTTGCTAAAGCAGGGCAAGGGATGATGTTAGGAATTCAAACAGTTGAAACAGGTGTATTTGGTGGTATTATCGTTGGTATTTTGACGTCATTTTTACATAATAAATATAACAAGATTACATTGCCACCATTTTTAGGGTTCTTTGGTGGTTCTAGATTCGTACCTATTATAACCTCTGTAGCTTCTATAGTATTAGGTGTTGTATTGTACTTTGTATGGCCGACCATCCAAGGTTGGATATTTGGTGCAGGTGGACTTGTGAATAAGACAGGTGTTATAGGAACTTTCATTTATGGATTTGTATTACGTATGCTTGGACCATTTGGACTGCATCATATATTCTATTTACCATTCTGGCAAACAGCTTTAGGTGGTACAATGGAAATCAACGGTAAAATTGTTCAAGGAACACAAAATATATTTTTCGCTCAGTTAGGCGATGCTAATTTAACACATTATTATTCGGGCATCTCGCGTTATATGTCTGGTCGATTTATAACAATGATGTTTGGCTTGTTAGGTGCTGCATTAGCTATTTACCATACAGCAAAGCCTGAAAAGAAAAAGGTCGTAGGTGGTTTAATGCTTTCAGCGGGACTTACGTCATTCTTAACAGGTATAACAGAGCCTTTAGAATTCAGTTTCTTATTTATTGCGCCAGTTTTATATGTTATCCATGCTATATTTGATGGATTAGCCTTTATGATGGCTGATATATTTAATATTACAGTTGGACAAACTTTTAGTGGTGGTTTTATTGATTATATACTGTACGGTGTGTTACAAGGTAATAGTAAGACAAATTATTTACTAGTGATTCCAATTGGTATAGTCTGGTTCTTACTGTATTACGTTACATTTAGATTTTTAATTACTAAATTTAACTTTAAGACGCCTGGCCGTGAAGATGAAGCGGCGGTTGAAACTGTTAAAGCAAGTGAACGCGCGCAAACAGTTATTAAAGGTTTGGGTGGCAAGGAAAACATTGATGCTGTAGATTGTTGTGCAACAAGATTGAGAGTGACCGTTAAAGATGGTGAACAGATTGATGAAGATTTGATTAAATCAACTGAATCACGAGGTATTGTTCAAAAAGGTACAGGTGTACAAATTATATATGGTCCTCATGTAACAACAATTAAAAATGAAGTTGAAGAAGCATTAGAAGAAAAATAAGGAGTGCATTTTAAATGTTACCGCAAGGATTAATTGTTTCATGTCAAGCATTACCAGAAGAGCCATTACATTCTTCATTTATTATGAGTAAAATGGCATTAGCCGCATATCAAGGTGGTGCTAAAGGAATTAGAGCAAATACGAAAGAAGACATTATTGCAATAAAACAAGAAGTCGACTTACCAGTCATCGGTATTGTAAAAAGAGATTACGAAGGTTCCAACGTATTTATCACAGCTACTACGAAAGAAGTCGATGAGTTGATTGAAAGTGGATGTGAGGTAATTGCTCTAGATGCGACTAAACAAGAAAGACCAAAAGAATCACTTGAAGAAATTGTTCAGTATATTAGAGATAACGCACCAAATGTAGAAATTATGGCTGATATATCAGATTTAGACGAAGCAATCAATGCTGATAAGCTTGGGTTTGACTATGTTGGTACAACATTAAGAGGTTATACATCATATACTAAAGGTCATGTATTATACGAAAATGACTTTCAATTTTTAAAAGATGTATTAAATAAAGTCGAAGCTAAAGTGATAGCAGAAGGAAACGTTGTAACACCTGAAATGTTGAAGCGTGTAACGGATTTAGGTGTTCATTGCACAGTTGTTGGAGGCGCAATTACAAGACCTTTAGAAATTACAAAACGATTTATTAAAGAAATAGAGGGATAATTATGAAATTTATAAATTTAGGTACTGAAAAAGAAGCTTGTCATTATGTTGCAAATGAGTTATTAAAGCAAATCATAACTGACAATAAGAGTGTGTTAGGTTTAGCTACTGGTGGTACAATGGTCGGCGTATATGAACAATTAGTTAATTTAATTAAAATAAATAAATTGGATTTAAGTAATATTACAACCTTTAATTTAGATGAGTATATAGGAATCGACTCTGATCATCCAGAAAGTTATTACACATATATGCACGATATATTATTTAACCATTTATCTAGTTGGAATGAAGAAAAAATACATTTACCACATGGATCAGCAAATGATTTAAATAGCGAAGTAGAACGCTATGAGAATCTAATAGATAAAGAAGGTCCAATGGACATACAAATATTAGGAATTGGTGAAAATGGTCATATCGGTTTTAATGAGCCAGGAACATCATTTGATAGTTTAACAAGTGTAGTTGATTTAACAGAATCAACAATAGAAGCTAACAGTAGATATTTTGAAACGAAAGAAGAAGTACCTAAACAAGCAATTTCAATGGGTATTCAATCTATTTTAAAAGCTAAACGCATCATATTATTAGCTTTTGGACCAAAAAAAGCAGAAGCGATTCAAAAGTTGTTGTCAGGTGAAATTACGACTGATCTTCCAGCTTCAGCATTGTACAATCACCCGAATGTAGAAATTATTGTAGATAATAGTGCTTATAGTAATAAAGAATCTTAAAGTACATATGTAAATATTAACTTGATAGATGATATCGTTTAAAGTACAATTACTACTACAAAGAATGAGCCTTAAGAAACGGCGGGTGAAAGTAGTGGAAAGAAAGCGTATTTCATTTAATGATGAAGCGGTTTTAGATTATTGTAATATCATGGGATATCAGTATTATGAAGAAGTGCCAGTTCAATATTTACTAAGTGTTCTTCGTGAATTTGATAGTTTTAAGCCTTATATGGGCAGTAACGTAAAACTAAAACAAATCAAAACCGAATTTGAACAAACTGAACGTATTATGACTTTAGAAAATTATGAAGCTGAAATCGTGTGTCTTAATGAAAGTAAATTAGATAATATGACGCTTTATGAATATGAAATGAAACTATTTAAAAAACAAAAAGTGATTGCCAAAATAAAAGCAGAATTTGGCATTGGACAATAATGAAAAGGCTACACGTAAAAAGCCTACAAAGTGAGATACTCTGTAGACTTTTTAAACGTGTAGTTTTTATTTATACTTCTTCAGTATAAACTTCGATTTTTTCAATACGGTTTGCTGCACCATGATCAACTGGACCGACGAATTCATTCATTCTCCAGCCATTTTTTATTGCAGATGCAACAAATGCTTTAGCGTGTTTTACAGCATCTTCTGGAGACTCACCGTTAGCTAAATTAGCAGTAGTTGCAGCAGCAAATGTACAGCCGGCACCATGATTATAACTAGATTGGAATTTATCAGTAGAAAGTAATACATGTTTTTTACCATCATAGAATAAGTCAAAGGCTTTATCTGATTCTAGCGCTTTACCACCTTTAATGATGACATATTGTGAACCAAGCTCATGTATTTTTTCAGCAGCTTTTTTCATATCTTCGATAGATGTTAATTTACCTAAACCAGAAAGTTGTCCCGCTTCAAATAAATTTGGTGTCACAATTGTTGCTTTAGGTAATAATTCTTTAATCATTGCTTCAGTATTTCCCGGGTTAAGTACTTCATCTTCGCCTTTACAAACCATAACTGGGTCAACAACAAAGATTTCAGAACCTGACTCGTCATATGCTTGGCGAGCACGTTTAATAACTTCTTCAGAACCTAACATACCAGTTTTAATTGCATCTGGACCGATAGAAATAGCTGTATTTAACTGCTTATCCAGTAAATCAAGAGGTAATGGCGTCACATCATGTGCCCAAGTTTTTGGGTCCATTGTAACAACAGCTGCTAATGCAACCATTCCATAAGTATTGTGTTCTTGAAATGTTTTTAAATCAGCTTGCATTCCAGCACCAGCACTTGTATCTGATCCTGCTATAGTTAAGACTTTTTTTAATGCCATCGGTAATTCCTCCCAATATATTCATATAAGATATCATATCATGTTTTTTAATTGTAAAAAATAGTTATGACCATTTCATGAAGGCTATGTTATCATTTTTAAAGAGGTGAAAAAAATGGATTGGCAAGAAATCTTTCACAATATAAAAGAGCAACATGATTTTTCAGAAATGGAAGCTTTTTTAGAAGAAGCTTATCAAAATACAACGGTGTATCCAGCTAGAGAAAATGTTTATCAAGCATTTGATTTAACACCGTTAGACAATGTTAAAGTCGTCATTTTAGGTCAAGATCCGTATCATGGGCCAAATCAAGCACACGGTTTAGCTTTTTCAGTACAACCTGATGCTAAGTTTCCACCTTCCTTAAGAAACATCTACAAGGAATTGGAGTCGGATATTGGTTGTAAGCGTACTAGTCCACATTTACAAGATTGGGCAAAAGAAGGTGTGTTATTATTGAACACAGTATTAACTGTGGAAGCACATAAAGCACATTCTCATAAAAATATCGGCTGGGAAATTTTCACGAATGAAATCATTAAAAGTATTTCACGTGAACTTGAAGATGTCGTCTTTATTTTATGGGGTAAACCAGCACAAGAGAAAATTAAACTCATTGATACAGAAAGACATCATATTATTAAATCGGTTCATCCAAGCCCATTGTCAGCTCATAGAGGATTCTTTGGATCAAAACCATTTAGTGAAACAAATCAGTTTTTAAAATCAAAAGGTAAAGAACCGATCAATTGGTGTGGAGGTGAGGTAAATGATTAGCAGAGATCAATTAATATCAGCGATTGAAGATGAATTGGTACATGCAGATAACGCGACAAATAATGAAACATTTAATAAACATATGCATGCAATTCACACTTTAAGTGGATTAATTGATGCAGAAGAGGGAGATAACCAAGGTATAGAAGTGAAACAACCTTATATGAAAACTTCTTCAACGCCAATTAAAAAGGAAAATCCTCAAATATCTAATGAAGAAATTAGAAAAATGGGTGGAAAAGTACCTGATAAATCAACGGTAAAACAAAATGAAAATACTTTAACGACTGATGATGGTATAGGAAATGGAGATTCAATTTTTGATTTTTAATAAAAGAAAGGAAGTAAGAAAATGAAATTATTTATCATTATTGGGGCAATAAATGCAATGATTGCTGTTGCAGCAGGTGCTTTTGGAGCTCACGGTTTAGAAAACAAATTATCAGCTAAATATTTAGATATTTGGGAAAAAGCAACAACTTATCAAATGTATCACGCACTAGGCTTAATACTTATTGGTATTGTTTCTGGCACAACAACTGCAAATTTAAATATTGCAGGTTGGTTGATGACATTCGGAATTGTATTCTTTAGTGGTTCTTTATATATATTAGCTTTAACACAAATTAAAGTATTAGGTGCTATTACGCCGATAGGTGGCGTGTTATTCATAGTTAGTTGGTTGTTACTTGTAATCGCGGTTTGGAAGTTATAAGGTATAAAAGTTAGTCGCGTTTCACGAAAAATAAAAATAAGGGTGGAACATTAATGGCAAGACGAAAGAAAGATTTATCAAGAGGGAATTTAGAACAGAACTTATCTGAGAAATTTGTTTGGGCCATAGCTTATGGCTCAAGCATAGGTTGGGGCGCATTTATACTTCCAGGAGATTGGATAGGCCAAGCAGGTCCAATAGGTGCTTCAATAGGTATCTTTATAGGTGCATTATTAATGATTGTTATAGCTATAAGTTATGGCGCATTAGTAGAGAAGTTCCCTGTATCAGGTGGAGCTTTTGCATTTGGTTACTTAGGATTCGGGAAATATGTGTCCTTCTTTTCATCATGGTTTTTAACCTTTGGGTACATATGTATTGTTGCTTTAAACGCGTCAGCATTCAGTTTGTTATTTAAATTTGTAATGCCTGGGTTTTTAGAACAAGGTAAGCTATACACTATCGCAGGATGGGACGTTTATATCACTGAAATTATATTATCTTCATTAATTTTATTAATATTTGCTTGGATAAGTATTAAAGGTTCAAGTTTTTCAGGAAATTTACAGTATATATTCTGTGTTATATTAGCAGTTGTTGTCGTTCTACTATTTGCAGGTTCATTTTTCACACAAGACTTTTCATTTTCAAATTTACAACCTGCAATAAGTGAGAAAGAAGGTTGGCTAGGCTCGATACTATTGATATTAGCTGTAGCACCTTGGGCTTACGTAGGCTTTGACAACATTCCACAAACAGCCGAAGAATTTAACTTTGCACCAAGTAAGACGTTCAAACTCATCGTATTTAGTTTATTAGCATCAGCAATAACTTATGTAATGATGATACTTCTAACAAGTTGGTTATTCAAAGATCCTTCTTCAATTGGAGGGAATTTATGGGTAACAGGTTCAGTTGTAAAAGAAGGGTTCTCATTTGTAGGTTTAGCAGTGTTAATCGTTGCTATTATGATGGGGATATTCACTGGATTAAATGGCTTTTTTATGAGCTCTAGTAGATTGTTATTCTCAATGGGTAGAGCAGCAGTTATGCCAAGCGTGTTCAAAAAATTACATCCTAAATACAATACGCCATATATTAGTATTATATTTATACTCGTTTTAGCATTAGTAGCGCCTTGGTTAGGTAGAACAGCATTAACATGGATTGTAGACATGTCTTCAACGGGTGTTTCAATCGCATACTTTATCACATGTTTATCAGCATTTAAGTTGTTCTCATATGATAAGAGAAGTATGATGTATCATCCGAAATATAAAACATTTGCTTTAATAGGTGCGATTATTGCGTTAATATTCTTAGGACTATTACTGATTCCAGGATCACCAGCGAGTCTTTCATTACCTTCATATATTGCACTATTTGTTTGGTTAATCTTAGGCTTAGTATTCTTTATGGTTAGATATCCTTCACTTAAGAAAATGACAAATGATGAATTAAATTATCTAGTATTAGATAAATCAAAAGAAGAAATGATTGAGCTTGAAGCAAAAACAGAAGTGAAAAATTAAATAATTCGTGATCGAAAAAAAGCTCCTAATCCGTTAGAAACTTAACGGATTAGGAGCTTTTTATTTAATAAATTTAGTTATCTATATTATGAGCGACGTTGTTTATTTTTATTTAAATACATATAAACTGGTACACCAATAGCTAAAATGATTAATGAATATAATGAACCCATAAAATCAGATATTAAAGTGTTAATGATAATGAATGCGCCACCGAAAAGAGCTAGTAAAGGTACAAATGGATATAGCGGTACCGAATAATCTCTTTTAGTTCCTTTATTTTGTTTTCTAAGTATAAATAGTCCTACAAATGCCATCATATAGAATAAATATATGATGAAAATCGTAACTTCAGATAAATAATCAGCGTTAACTGTGTTCGGGAATAAAATCGTTAATATAATTAATATTACAGATATTCCAAATACAGTCATTAAAGCGCCTAATGGTGATTTTAACTTAGGACTAATATAACCGACATATTTATGTAATGGTAATAACCCATCTTCAGCCATCGCAAATGGTATGCGTGGGAATGTAATGATTTTTCCGTTTAAACAACCGAAAATTGAAATAATGACACCAATATTCACGATTTTTGAACCGATATCTCCGAATAGTGCTTTTGCTGCTTCAGCACTTGCAGTATTACCTAAGCCAACTAGTTTTTCAGCTGGGATAACGTGAAATACTGAAATGTTAATTAATACGTATGCCAAGGTTACGACAGATAAACCAATTAACATAGCTAGAGGTAGGTTTTTCTGAGGTTTTTTCATTTCCCCGGTCATGTTCGTTAACATAATCCAGCCATCATATGCGAATAATGTAGCGAGTACAGCCCTACCAAAATTGATTTCGCCGTCTGTTTTGATAAGAGATGTAACATCTTTACCGAATATACCTTCGTCTCCCCATAAAAGACCAAATACAATAATAGCAATTACAGGAATTAATTTTGCAATTGTCGTGATATTTTGCATAAGTCCGCCAAATTTAGTACCTAATATATTTACAAGTGTTAAAAATATTAGTGCTATAAATCCAATCCAAACACTTAAATCGTTACTAATATTAAAAAAGTTTGTAACTAAAATACCAAAAAATAGCACGAGCGAAACAATAATTGCAGGACCATAAATGATCGTTTGAACCCATCCTGTTAAAAAGCCCCAAAATGGACCATAAATGTCACGTATGTATGCGTATAAACCGCCTGTTTTTGGAATTTGAGCACCTACTTCAGCAATTGTAAGTCCTGCTGCTAATGTAAGCACGCCTCCTACTACCCAAGCCAAAATGGCAAGATTACTTGTACCTGCATGTGTTAATACAACAGCAGGTTTTACAAATACGCCTGACCCGATAATTGTACCGATTACAATAGTAATTGCGGTCATTAGACCAATAGATTTTTGTAGTGATTGTTCTTGATTATTTTTCATAAATACTCCTTGAAAATAGATTTTGTAAGTAATATTTATCTATTACTTAATATACACGATAAACGAGGAATGTGAATGGATTTTTTAAACCATTAATGAATTTTTAGAGAAAATAGCTAAGTAATGAAACAATATAAACAGTGAACTTTTAAAAAGATTGCTGATAGCTAATTATATTGATAAAGATACTTATCCAATAACTACAGTAACAAAAATGTAAGTAATTGTTAATATCAGTATGATAAGGGCTACGAGAAGCATTAAATATAATAATAAAGAATAAACAATAATGCATATAAACGAATATGCAACTAATGACGAAATGAGTTATATTACACTATTAAATATTTGCTAGATTTATTTAAATAAAGTATGTATAATGTTCAACGTGGCTTTGTAAGCACTTACTTAAAAATAAAAATAAATGACATTTAGCATGAAAACAATCAGGATTGTCGTTTGAGGAGGAATGTAAAATGTTAGAGCTCGATGCTATTACAACGTTGGCGCTAGCATGTGTCTTGCTTTTATTAGGGCAGGCAATTGTAAATAATGTTTCTATATTAATGAAATTATGTATACCTGCTCCAGTAATAGGTGGGTTAATTTTTGCAATTTTAGTAGCAATTTTACAATCAACAAACGTGGTTACAATAAAATTAGAATCTGAATTTATTCAAGATTTCTTTATGTTAGCATTCTTTACTACAATAGGTTTAGGAGCATCTTTAAAATTATTACGACTCGGCGGTAAAGTATTAATAGTATACTTTATTTTCTGTGGTATTTTGGCTACATGTCAAAACATTATTGGTGTTTCACTTTCAAAGGTGTTAAATATACCTCCGTTACTAGGTTTAACAGCAGGTTCTATGTCAATGGAAGGTGGACATGGGAACGCTGCAGCATATGGTAAAACTTTAGAAACTTTAGGCGTAGATTCAGCTGTTACTGCTGCGCTTGCTGCCGCTACGTTAGGATTAGTTGCAGGCGGATTAATAGGTGGTCCAGTTGTTAGATTCTTAATTAAAAAATTCGATTTAAAACCAGAGCAAGCAGAAGCTTCAGCTCTAGATTATAGTGATGTTGATTATAATAAAGAATTACATAGTAGAATGAATCCAACTACAGTATTTATCGTTCAATTTACAATTATCACTGTTAGTATGGCGATTGGTACATATTTAGCTGATACATTTACAGACTACACGGGTATTAATGTTCCTATTTATGTGGGCGCTATGTTTATAGCTGTTATTATCAGAAATATTTCGGACTATGGAAAATTAAACATTGTAGATATGAAAATTACAAACCGAGTTAGTGATGTATCATTGAGCTTGTTCTTATCAATTGCTTTAATGAGTATTAACTTAACAGAAATATATAATTTAGCGTTACCATTAACAATTATAGTATTAGTACAAATAGTATTTATTGTACTGTTCTCAGTATTTGTAGTGTTCCGCGCATTAGGGAAAAACTACGATGCAGCTGTTATGATCGGTGGATTTATTGGTCACGGGTTAGGCGCAACACCAAACGCAATGGCAAACTTAGACGTTATTACAAAGAAATTTGGTGCCTCTCCAAAAGCTTATCTAGTTGTACCAGTCGTAGGTGCATTCTTAATAGACTTACTTGGCGTACCAATCGTAACGTTCTTTATTAATGTATTCAGTTAATAATAGTACATCGAAATAATTCTCCTAATCCACTCGATTAGGAGAATTTATTTATATATGGGCTTTATAAAATAATGTTTAAAATGCGGTTCGATAAATAAAAAATATCGAACCGCAAACATGAAATACGGTCCGATAAAATAAAATATCGAACCGCAAATTAAAATGAGGCTGAAACACCAATAGATGTTTCAGCCTCTATATTTATCTTGAAATCTTAGTTTAGTTTAAAGAAGTCATTTAATTCGTCAATATTTAAAATGTTACCTACGTAGAATGCTCCGAAGTCACCATATCTTGCTGATACTTCATCGAAACGCATTTCATAGATTAATTTTTTGAATTGTAGCATATCGTCGCTGAATAAAGTTACGCCCCACTCGTAGTCGTCCAATCCTACTGAACCGGTAATGAATTGTTTAACTTTACCAGCGTAACTGCGTCCGATTAAACCGTGTGAACGCATTAAGCTACGTCTATGTTCCATATCTAACATGTACCAGTTATCTTCACCGTCACGTCTTTTATCCATTGGATAGAAACAAACATATTCTGAACGTGGTACTTCAGGATATAATCTAGCTTTTACATATGGGTTTTCATATGGATCTTCATCTGAATCACCAGCTAGATAGTTAGATAATTCCACTATTGAAACATAAGAATATGTTGGAATTAAGAAATCACTAATATCTAATTTGTTTAATTCATTTTCTAAAGCATTTAATTGCTTAACATCAGGACGTAAGAACCATAACATTAAGTCTGCTTTTTGACCTGTTATGTTATAAAAAGCATGAGAGCCTTCTTTATTATTATGAACAGTTTCTAATCCTTCAAGGAATTTTTTAAACTCTTCAACTATCGTATTTCTATCATCTTCTGGCACAGTTTTTAGGCTTGTCCAATCTATTGCATAGAATAAATGTAAGCTGTACCAACCATCTAATGTTTTTGCTGCTTCGTTCATTATGATTTCGCTCCTTTTAGATTAATTCTTTTCTCTATCTAAGTTTATCATACTAGAAAAGAAATAGAGGACTCAACTTTTACAGTGTTGTGAAGAAAAGTACTTCGGACATGACGCACTGACTTATATTTAATTGTATTTTTAATGTTGTTGATTATCTTTTTTGTTTGGTGGATAATAATTAAATAAATATTATAAAAATATTTTAAATTAGATGCCTGAAAATTTTATTATATAGGAGTGTAAAAAGTGTATAAATTAGAGAATGTATCGAAAAAGTATAGAGGGAAGTTTGCTGTTGAAAATCTTTCCTTTTCAGTAGCATCTGGTTCTATTACTGGTATTGTTGGTAAAAGTGGTTCTGGCAAAACAACGTTATTAAAGTTACTTAATTTTATAGAAAAGCCAACTGAAGGTAAAATTATTTTTGATGAACAAGAAATTAATAAGTTATCAAAAAAAGTGATTAGAAAGTATAAGGAAAGAATAGGTATGGTCTTTCAACATTATAATTTATTGAATAACTTAAATGTGTATCAAAATATAGCTTTGCCTTTGAAAATCATAAATGCAGAGAATGAGGATAGAGTGAAAGAACTTATTCAATTTGTTGGATTAGAAGATAAAATGAACGATTATCCTTCTAAATTATCAGGAGGCGAGAAACAACGTGTAGCATTAGCGAGATCTTTAGTTAGAAACCCAGATATATTGCTATGTGATGAAGCGACTAGCAGTTTAGATGAGAATAATACTGAAGAAATCATAAAAATGCTTAAGAAAATTAACAAAGAATATAGTATTACCATTATTTTTGTTACACATGAATTGAGTGTTGTTAAACAATTGTGTGAAGAAGTGTTTGTGATGGAGGACGGACAGTTGCTAGATATTATTGAAAATAAAAACAAAAGCATAGAAAAAAATACAGGTACTTATTTAGAAAATGTTAAACGGAGTATTGAAGGATGACTTTCTTTGAAAAAATAAATTATTACTTACCAGAATTACTTCAATCTTTGCAGGAAACTTGTATCATGCTAGGATTTTCCATGATTATTACTTTACTAATTGGTTTACCTTTAGGTATAGCTTTGTTTTTATCCAATCCAGGTATTAAAGAATTAAATAGAAATTATTATTGGTCTTTTAATTTTTTAATTACTTTTATTCGTTCATTTCCATATTTATTATTTGTCATCAGTTTAATTCCCTTAACTCGTTTAATTTTAGGGAGCGCTTTTGGTCCATACCCATCGATAATACCTTTAAGTATTGTAGGTATTGCTATTTTTTCAAGACTAGTAGAACAAGTTTTATTAGATATACCGATAGAAATAAAAGTTTTAGCTGAGTCGCTAGGTGCAACAAAATTAAAATATATATGGAATTTTCTTTTAGTTGAATCACGTAGCGGTATTATATTAGCTTATACGACAACGATAGTAAGCATGGTCTCATATTCAACAGTGATGGGCATTGTTGGTGGTGGAGGTATTGGAGATTTTGCTATTCGCTATGGTTATCAAAGTTATGAAACGGAAATAATGTATTTCGCAATTATCATCATTATTATTGCTGTATTTATCATTCAAATGTTAGGAAATAATATCTCTAGAAAATTAGATAAAAGAAAGTAGTGTAGACATGAAAAAAGTTTGGTTTATTTTTATATTGTTGTTTAGTGTCATTATCTCCGGTTGTGGAGCAAAAAAAGATAACGAAGATAAAGTGATTAAAGTTGCTTCACAAGCACCACCTATGACAGATGTTGTAAAAGTTGCAGCAAAAGAAGCGAAAAAAGAGGGTTGGGAAATCAAGCTTGTACAAGTAAATGATAACGTTGCTTATAATGATATGGTAAGTAGTAAAGAAGCAGACGCGAGCTTTGCACAGCATAAACCCTTTATGGAAAAATATAATAAAGAAAGAAAAGCGAATTTAGTTGATCTACAGCCTATATATGACGCAAAAGTAGGTTTTTATTCTAAAAAATATAAAGAAGTGAAAGATATCCCTAATGGAACGAAAGTCGCTATACCTAACGATATTTCAAATGAAGGTCGAGCTTTAGCGATATTAGAAGAACAAGGATTAATTAAATTAAAAGACGGAGTGGGCGTTAACGGTACAACTAAAGATGTTGTAGAGAATCCAAAAGATTTCCAATGGTTAAAAGTAGATTTATTAAATTTATCAGAAGCTTATAGCGAGTCAAAAGTATCTTTAGTTTATAATTATCCTACATATATTTCGAAAATCGGTTTAAAACCTTCTGATGCTTTATTTTTAGAAAAAAATATTGATTCTCGATTTTCTATTCAATTAGTAGCGCGTGAAGATAATAAAGATTCCGAAAAAATTAAAGAATTAAAGAAAGTTATGAAAAGTAAAGCAGTTAGTAAATATTTAAAAGAAGAACATAAAGATACATTGATTCCATCATTTTAAGATTCTCGATATATCCTATAGCCTACGATACATTTACAGTTCGAAAACGTGAAAATTTATGAAAAAATGTTATAATAATTAGTGGAAAAATAATAGTGAGAATATATAGGAGGCAATTATGTCTAAATTACTTAATGTCTTAAGCGACAAATTATCAGGTAAGAATGTACGTATCGTTTTACCAGAGGGTGACGATGCTCGTGTTTTAACAGCAGCAGTTAAATTACAAACTACAGATTTGGTTTCTCCAATCGTACTTGGTAATGAAGATAAAATTAAAGAAACAGCTGACGGTGCTAATTTATCAATAGAAGGTTTAACAATTATCAACCCAGAAACAAGCGAATTAAAAGCTGATTTAGTTGAGAAATTCGTTGAACGTCGTAAAGGTAAAGCGACTCAAGAACAAGCTGAAGAATTATTAAATAATGTAAACTACTTCGGTACAATGTTAGTTTATACAGATCAAGCTGATGGTTTAGTAAGTGGTGCTGCGCATTCTACTGCAGATACTGTGCGTCCAGCATTACAAATTATTAAAACTAAACCAGGTGTTACAAAAACATCAGGTGTATTCTTCATGACAAAAGGTGAAGAACAATATGTATTCGGTGATTGTGCCATTAACCCTGAATTAAACGCACAAGATTTAGCTGAAATCGCAATCGAAAGTGCTAAAACTGCTCAAGCATTCGGTATGTCTCCGAAAGTAGCGATGTTAAGTTTCTCTACTAAGGGTTCAGCAAAATCTCCAGATACTGAGAAAGTATCAGAAGCTGTACAAATAGCTCAAAAGAATTTACAAGAAACAGACTTAAAAGATGTTGTATTAGACGGAGAATTCCAATTTGATGCAGCAATCGTTCCAGAAGTGGCAGCTAAAAAAGCGCCAAATTCTGATATACAAGGTGATGCAAATGTATTTATTTTCCCAAGCTTAGAAGCGGGTAACATTGGATACAAAATTGCACAACGTTTAGGTGGATACGATGCAGTTGGTCCTGTATTACAAGGCCTAAACGCACCAGTTAACGATTTATCACGTGGTTGTTCAGCAGAAGACGTATACAGTCTTTCAATCATTACAGCTGCTCAATCTCTATAATCATGGAAAACTTGCAAGATTATTTTACACAAGAATGGCGATACATTGACCACACTTCAGGACTGCAACCTATGCAGTCCTTTAGTTTCGATGATACATTTTGTGAACAAGTAGGTAACGACAATAGTCCAAGTGTTGTGCGCACATGGATACACAATCATGTTGTTATTTTAGGCATACATGATTCTAGACTTCCATATTTAAAAGACGGAATAGCATTCTTGAATGACGTTAAAGGATATAGCGCGATTGTAAGAAATTCGGGTGGTCTAGGAGTTGTGTTGGATAAAGGTGTTCTGAATATATCTTTAATATTTAAAGGTAGACATGATGTATCAATTGATACAGGCTATGAAGTGATGTTACGTCTTATACGTGAAATGTTCAAAGATGAAACAGATAAAATTGTAAATAAAGAAATCGCAGCATCATATTGCCCAGGAAGTTATGACTTAAGTATTGATAACAAAAAATTTGCAGGCATATCACAAAGAAGAGTACGCGGTGGCATAGCAGTGCAAATATATTTGTGTGTTGAAGGATCAGGTTCAGAAAGAGCTGAAATGATGAAGGAATTCTACCAACATGCTCTGAAAAATGAAAAAACAAAATTTATTTATCCTACAATTATTCCTGATTGCATGGCTTCTATAAATGAACTATTGAATACAGAATACACGACAAATGATATATTATTTAAATTATTAGGAAGCCTTAAAACATTAGGTGCAACTTTAAATATGGACCCAGTTACCACAGAAGAATGGGCGTTATACGATAAATATTTCGAACGCATGATAGAGCGTAATAATAAAATGATACGCAATATGCAAAAATAATAAAATGACATTCTCAAAAATCTGTGAAGGTGGTATAATAATTTATTGCTAAAACAGAAAATATGAAAGGTGGGGAAACAAGTGCGAAATAAATTTCAATTATGCGATGACTGCCAAGCTGTCAATCTTCCATCATTAATGAAGAAAATTAAAAAATTAGATCCAGATGCGGAAATTGAAGTAGCATGTCAATCATATTGTGGTCCAGGTCGCAGAAAGACATTCGCATTCGTTAATAACCGCCCGTGTGCCGCTTTAACAGAAGATGAACTAATGGAAAAAATCCATAAACAACTTCAGAAAAAACGTAATCCAGAAGAAGAAGAAAGATTACGACTTAGAAACGAAGAACGAAAACGTCGACAAAAAGAATTAGACGAAAAGCTTAATAAAAAATTGAAAAAGTAAAAAGAAAACCTACGAGCTAAAATTAGTTCGTAGGTTTTTAAATTTTAAATATTTTATTCGAATGTTATTAATATGTGTTAACATTCTTAACAAATAATACCTTTCCACAGGCTTTTCGGTTATAATTAAGTATTCTGAATATTATAGTTTTTTGTATATAAATGATATAATTATAAATAAAGATAGGATTTTAAAGTAATTTAATAATTGTCATTCGTTTAATATAGTAAAGGCCAGTGAATGGCGTGGATGGTAGATAGAGGAGAGGTATTTATGACAAAGGTAAGGAAAGCAACAGTAGGGGATTATTCTGGAATTAAAAATGTAGCGTCTAAAGCTTGGTATGACACATATACGAATATTTATACAGCAAGTACTGTAACAGCGTTTTTAAACGCTTCTTATTCTAAAGAGATGATAGAAAAGCGCATTAATGATTCTGATTTCTATGTTGCTGAAGAGGATGGAAAGATTATTGGCTTTGCTAATTTCATTAAAGGTACTGAGCTATATTTATCATCCCACTACGTATTGCCAGAAGCTCAGCGAGATGGTTATGGTAAAGCCTTGTTGTATAAAGGTTTGAATAGTTATAAAGGTGAATATCATGAAGTATATTTAGAAGTAGATGGCAAAAATGATATCGGCATTGCTTTCTATAAGAAAGAAGGATTCGAAGTAGTGCGTGAATATGAAGAGTTACTTTTCGGAGAAACGATGCATACAACGCTCATGAAAAAAACTTTCTAGGAGGTAGAGGATAATGGAACAATCACTTAATAAATGGGTAGCACAATTTTATGAAGCATATGAGAATAAGACGATTATTCCTAATGGTGTTTTACCTTCGAATATCACAGAGAACGCTGCTTATGATGTTCAAGAAGGTGTTCTTCAGCGTAAAGAAGAAACTGAGTTGCATAAAGGATATAAAATTAGTTTAACAAGCCAAGAAACACGAGATATATTTTCTTCTACAACCCCTTTATATGGTGCGATGGGAGATACAACGATTTTCGGTAAACGTGTTCAGTTAAACGACTTAAATGAACCACTTATTGAAATGGAACTTGTATTTCTCGTTCAAGAAGAGTTAAACGAACAAGACAGTCTAGAAGATATTATGAATAAGTGCTTAATCGCACCAGGCATAGAGATACCAGATTCAAGATTTAGTAATTGGTTCCCTAACTTGAGTGTCACTGAAATTATAGCCGACAGTGCAGTGAGTGGTGGTGTTGTATATGGTGAGCCTAAACAATTATCATATGAAGATATTAATAATATTAAAGGGACTTTATATTTAGATGGTAAAGAAATTGCTTCTGGTAATAGTACAGAAGTTGAAGGCCATCCAGCAAAAGCAGTAAAATGGCTGATTTCTGAAATTAAAAAATATAACCGTTCATTGAAACCAGGTATGTTTGTTTCTAGCGGCACATTTATACTGCCTAAACCTTTAACTCAAGGGGTTTATAAAGCAGAATATGAAAATGTTGGTAACATTGAGTTTACAGTTGAGTAATAATTTCGAAAGGAGGAAACTAAGTGACTTATGAAGATTATGGGACGAAAAAATTAACAGAAGAAAAAGTTTTTAAAGATCCTGTGCATCGTTATATACATGTGAGCGATCAATTAATTTGGGATTTAATTAAAACTAAAGAATTTCAACGCTTAAGAAGAATCAAACAACTTGGAACATTATATTTATCTTTCCATACAGCTGAACATAGTCGCTTTGGTCACTCCTTAGGTGTTTATGAAATCGTAAGAAGAATGATAGATGAAGTATTTGTTGGAAGAGCGCAGTGGGACAATAAAGATAGACCACTTGCTTTGTGTGCTGCTTTACTACATGACTTAGGACATGGTCCTTTTTCTCATTGTTTTGAGAAAATATTTTTAACAGATCATGAACAATTTACGCAAGATATTATTAAAGGTGATACTGAAGTAAATGAAGTGCTGAGCAGAGTATCTCCAGATTTTCCAACTGAAGTTGCGGATGTAATTAATAAGACCCATAAAAATAAACTTGTTATTTCTATGATTTCTTCACAAATAGATGCCGATAGAATGGATTATTTACAACGAGACGCTTATTTCACGGGTGTGAGCTACGGTCAATTTGATATGGAACGCGTATTACGTTTGATGCGCCCTTCTAAAGATGAAGTGCTGATTAAAGAAAGCGGTATGCATGCAGTTGAAAATTTCTTAATGAGCCGATATCAAATGTATTGGCAAATTTATTTTCATCCAGTTAGCCGTGGTGGAGAAGTATTATTAAATAGATGTTTTAAACGTGCTAAAGTGCTTTATGATAATGGATACTCATTTAAAGAAGCACCGAAATATTTAATACCGTTTTTCGAAGGTGATGTAACAATTAAAGATTATATTCGTTTAGATGAATCAGTTGTTATGTACTATTTAGAAGAATGGACTGAAGAAGACGATGATATATTAAGTGATTTAAGTAAACGATTCGTCAATCGTGACTTATTTAAATATTTACCTTTCGATGGATCTATTATTACAATAGGTGAATTAACTGAGTTATTCGAAAAAGGTGGCATCGATCCGGAATATTACTTTGTTTGTGATTCATTTTCCGATTTGCCATACGACTATGATCGTCCTGGTTCAAATCGCCAACCAATACATTTATTACAAAAGACAGGTCATATTAAAGAGATAAGCAGTCAGTCAGTAATTATTCATAGTATTACTGGAATTAAACGTCTAGATTATAAATTATATTACCCGAAAGAACTCATTTTAGAAATGGAAGATGAAGATATTAAGGGAGATATCATCAATTTATTAAACGAATTGGTATAATTTACAAACTTGAATATTAATCTTAAACACTAGTATGATATACACAAGAATTAAATGAGGTGAAATAATGGCTGAAAAGAAAGGCTTTCAATTTAACATTATTAAAAATGACCCACTAGATGGACATAAAGGTACGAATATAGGATCAATCAGCTTAGATAACGTAGCCCCTGTATTTGTTGATGTAACTGAACAAACAGCTTTTATAGATGTAGGTGCAATGCATGCAAGAGCTGAAGTTGAAA
The DNA here is from genome assembly GCF_022386955.1 of Mammaliicoccus sp. A-M4. NCBI lineage: Bacteria > Bacillati > Bacillota > Bacilli > Caryophanales > Staphylococcaceae > Mammaliicoccus > Mammaliicoccus sp. A-M4. Next base: position 76,114 of record NZ_JAJNHH010000006.1, on the reverse strand, counting down.
AGCGAGTTAAGTGGGTTAAAGATACGGAAGAAGTCAAAGGCGAGGACGCGAGAGAATATTGGCTTTGTTGGGTTACGACTGAACGTGGAGAACAAGGTCCATATTATGCAGGTTTAACGGGATGTTACTTATTAGTAAATAAACCGAAGAAACGTGGATTTAAGAGTATGCCTGAACATGTTAATATGATGGATAAATCCATGAAACACCAAATTAAAATTGACCAAATTGGTGATGAAAATCGTAAAGTACTCAAAAAATTCCTTCAAGAACATAACATGGAAATGTGGAATAATAGTAGCGATGAATTAAAGGCATCATTAGAGACAAAGTAATTGTGACTATTTTGTGACTTAATTGTGAATTATAGCAATAAAAGTAAATTGCTATTGTCTTTTCTGAATTTCATCAGTAAAATAGTTGATAGCTACTATAGCTAGGACACTAAAGAAAGCAGGCGCTTTTAGCCCTGCTTTTTTTAATTTTATTTGTCATATATGCTATAATTATAACGGTTCTAAAACGGTGAGGTGAGATATGATGAAAGAAAATATCAGCGTTAATGTCAGACAAGTAGTTAAACAAAATGGCGATAAATCAACATTTCAAACTAATACTACAGGTACATATCACAAAAGGAATAGTGATATTATTAGGTATGAAGAAACAATAGATGACCAAGTTGTTAAGAACATGCTTAAAATAGACAAAACTGGCGTTAAAATTCACCGTACGGGTACAGTTAATACAACTTTTCATTTTGTAGAAGGTAAGGATACGGTTAGCTATTATGAAACTGAAGCGGGTCGTATGACTTTGAACGTCAAAACATTGTCAATCAAACACTTTATAGATGAAGAAAAAGGTAAATTAAAAATACACTATCAATTAAGTGATCCATCAGGCTTACTCGGAACATATCAATTTCAAATAAATTACAAGGAGATAAATGTATGAATATAATTGATCAAGTTAAAGAAACATTAATAGAAGAAATTAAAGCGAGTATATTAAAAGCTCAACTTGTAGACGAAGTACCCGAGATTAAAATTGAAACACCTAAAGATTCAACAAACGGAGATTATTCAACAAACATTGCAATGGTATTAACAAAAATAGCGCGTAAAAATCCACGTGAAATTGCTAAACAAATTGTAGAAAATTTAGATACTACAAAAGCAAATGTAAAAAAAGTAGATATCGCTGGGCCTGGATTTATTAATTTTTACTTAGATCAACAATATTTAACAACTGTTATTGAAACAGCTTTAAATAAAGGAGAAACTTTTGGTCAAGCGGATGAATCTAAGAACGAAAGTATTATAGTAGAATATGTATCTGCAAATCCAACTGGTGATTTACACATCGGTCATGCTCGTAATGCTGCAGTTGGCGATACGCTATCTAATATTTTAAGTGCAGCAGGCTATGATGTAACTAGAGAATACTATATAAATGATGCAGGTAAACAAATTGAAAACTTAGCACATTCTATAGAAGCACGTTACGATCAAGCAATGGGTGTCGACACTGAATTACCCGAAGATGGTTATTATGGCAAAGATATCATCTCAATAGGGAAAGATTTAGCTGAGAAACATCCAGAAATTAAAGATCAACCAGAGGAAGAAAGAATTAAGACTTTCCGTAAACTTGGTTTAGATTATGAAATGGCTAAATTAAAAAATGATTTAAATGATTTTAATATACATTTTGATAGTTGGTTTAGTGAAACATCTTTATATGAAGCAAATGAAATTACAGCTGTACTTGATAAAATGACTGAACTTGGTTATACATTTGAGAAAGACGGCGCAACATGGTTAAGAACTACTGAATTTGGTGACGATAAAGATCGTGTACTTGTTAAACAAGACGGTACGTACACTTACTTCTTACCAGATATCGCATATCATTATGATAAAGTAGAACGTAAATTTGATAAATTAATCAATTTATTCGGTGCTGATCATCACGGTTATATAAACCGTCTTAAAGCATCTTTAGAAACATTTGGCGTTGACTCAAACCGTCTTGAAATCCAAATTATGCAAATGGTAAGATTATTACAAGATGGTGTAGAAGTTAAAATGAGTAAACGTACGGGTAATGCTATTACTTTACGAGATATTATGGATGAAGTTGGCGTTGATGCAGCGCGTTATTTCTTAACTATGCGTAGTCCTGATACTCATTTCGATTTTGATATGGAACTTGCGAAGAAAGAATCTCAAGATAATCCAGTTTATTATGCACAATATGCTCATGCGAGAATATCATCTATTATTCGCCAAGCAGAAGAAAAAGGAATTAAGCTAGATAAAGATGTTGATTTATCTTTAGTTACGCATGATAAAGCTTTTGAATTATTGAAGAAAATTGCTGAATTTGAACCAACGATTGTATCAGCTGCAGAATCACGTAGTCCACATCGTATGACGAATTATATTCAAGATTTAGCTGCACAATTCCATAAATTCTATAACGCTGAAAAAGTATTAACAGATGATATAGAAAAGACAAAAGCACATTTAGCTTTAATCGAAGCAGCACGTATTACTTTACGTAACGCTTTAAAACTAATTGGTGTTTCTGCCCCAGAATCAATGTAATTTAATATATTGTTTTAATTGAGGTGCAGCTCAAGCTTATTTGAGTTGCGCCTTTTTGTGTATCATTTTTTAAGTAAAGATAGGAGAGAGATAAAATGAAATTATTTAGAGTTGTGTATTTATTATTTGCAGCAATAATTGTACTTTCAGGCTGTCAAAGTAATACAGATAATGAAAAAAATGAAGCAAAACAAGAATCAAAGGAGAAAGTAGAATACAAACGAATTATTTCATTAATTCCAAGTAATACAGAAATATTATATGAACTGGGTCTTGGTGATAAAGTTGTAGGGGTTTCTATAGTGGATGATTATCCTAAAGATGTGAAAGATAAAAAACAATTTGATGCATTTAAATTAGATACAGAAGCATTAATGAAAGCTAAACCAGATTTAATATTGGCACATGAATCTAATAAATCTACACAAGAAAAAGATTTGAAAAAATTAACTGATGCTGGCGTTAAAGTCGTATACATAGATGATGCTAATTCCATCAATGAAATGTACCAAACATTTAAACAAGTTGGTAAAGTTACAGGTAAAGAAAAAGAAGCTAATAAGCTTGTAGATAAAGTGAAAAACGATATCGAAAAGGTGAAAAAAGATATACCTGAAGATAAACAAGGAAAAAAAGTATTTATGGAAATTTCATCACAACCAGATATTTATACATCAGGTAAAAACACATTTTATGATGATATGTTAACTTCAATTAAAGCTAAAAATGTATTTCATGATGAAGAAGGCTGGATTAAAACAGATAAAGAAAGTATTTTGAAACGCAATCCAGACGTTATGATAACAACTAGCGGGCAAAGCGAAGAAGAATATAAAAAATTGAATAACAATAGAGACGGGTTTGATCAAGTAAATGCAGTTAAAAACGACAGCGTATACGCATTAAACGCAGATAAAATATCAAGACCAGGTCCAAGACTAGCTGAAGGATTAGAAGAGCTTGCAGACAAAATATACGACTAATCAATCTAGTCATTTTAAGTATATTTTGATTTGGTTTCTCGTTCTATTGTTATCTGTTGCAGTGTCTTTGTTTATAGGTTCTACAGGTATAACATGGAAATTTGATAATCAACTAGAATGGACGATTTTTTATAAATTAAGAGTTCCGAGAACATTACTGGCTTTAATTGCTGGTATGGGACTAGTAATGAGTGGTCATATTTATCAAACAATATTAAATAACCCATTAGCAGATAGTTTTACATTAGGTCTTGCTAGTGGCGCAACATTTGGAAGTGCACTTGCAGTATTTCTTGGTGTATCCATTTGGTTTGTGCCGTTGTTTTCAATATTTTTTAGCATGTTAACGTTAATAATCATCGTATTAGTTACGGAAACAATGGTAAAAACTTTTCATGTAGCTACGATGATTTTATCGGGTATATTTATTGGCGCATTTTTTAGTGCAGCATTATATATACTACTATTAATAAAGCCAGACAAAGTTAATAACATGGTTTCATATATGTTTGGAAGTGTTGCTTCAGCTGAGAGAATAACCGTCGAAATAACTGGAGTCGTAACTATTATATGTATTGTCTTATTATTAGGTATGAGCCATGTAATCAAGCTTATACAACTAGGTGAAGATAAAGTTATTACGCTTGGTGTTAATGTTAGATTTATATCATGGTTCTGCTTATTAATAGCTGCAGTTATGACGGCCGTTATAATAAGTTTCACAGGCATTATTGGCTTTATAGGTATGATTGTACCCCAAGTAGTAAGGAGAGTATATAGAGTGCCTATGTTCATTAAAATGATACTTAATATTTTAATAGGTGGATCGTTGTTATTAATAGCAGATACCATAGGCCGTGTCATTATAAGTCCGATACAAATTCCAGTAGGTATTGTATTGTCAATTATCGCTATACCCGTTATGATGTATCTAATGATAACGGAACAACGCAAAAAAGAAAAAGGCAACCTTTAATGTTGTAATATTTCATATAGTAAACACCAATTTGTTAGTAGTTTATCTAACAAATTGGTGTTTTTAGCTATAAAATTGTTGTTGCTTTCTGAATAGAATAGTTTAAAATATTTCTATGAAAGGGATGATGACATGGATTCATGTGACATTCAAGCAATTATCTTTGATTTAGAAGATACGCTTGTAGATCGTGAAAAGTCACGATTAAAATTTTTGGAAGAACAATTTGAAAGATTTCATGAATTGATGGTTACAGTCCAAAGACGTGATTTTGAAAAGGTATATTTAACGTTAAATCCCTACGGTTTAGAGGATATAGAATGGGTTTATCAAGAACTCGTTAAGAGATTAAACATTGAAAAAATTACTTGGAAGATGTTTTATAATGACTATAAAATGCATTATTATAGATACCACTTTCCGTTTTACGATACATTGTTTACTTTAGATAAATTGGAAAGTATGGGATATAAACTAGGTGTTATTGCAAATGGTGAAAGCGAGAAAGTTACACATGTAATCAACGCTATTGGTATAGACCCATACATCGACTATATTTCAATTTCAGAAGATGTAGGTGCGATGAAACCCGATCCTATTATTTTCGAAGATAATATGAAGCATTTAGGTGTTAAGCCAGAACAAGTATTATATGTTGGTGATTGTCCAATCAATGATATTGCTCCCGCTTATGCGATGGGGATGAAAAATGCTTGGGTTGCTAATTCGGTATTAGGAACACCTGAAGAAAATGAATTAGATTATACAATTGAAAATTTAAGTGATTTAATAGAGATATGTAAACAAATTCAAAGAGGTGAATAATCATGAATTTATTCTTAACTAAAGAGAATGTAGCAATACATTATGAAACAAAAGGAAAAGGTTTCCCGATAATCTTATTGCACGGTGTTTTTCAAGATATGGAAGTATTTGCACCTCTTATCAAAAATTTGAGTAAACAGTATCAAGTGATATCTATAGATATGAGAGGGCATGGTTTAAGCGATGCACCATTTGATAGTAGAGTTGATGATTACGTTTCAGATATCCAGCAATTACTAAATGGATTATTTATTAATCGAGCTTTTGTTATTGGTTTAGAACTAGGTTCAACTGTAGCACTAGGGCTTGCTTATAAAAGTCCAAATTTAGTAGAAGGTTTAATATTGATTAATCCTACAGATAATCATAAAACTTTCCCGGAAAACCGTATTTACGATAGACATGCAGATGAAATAAGAACAATGAATGATGAAGAAAAAGAAAAATATTTAATGAAATTTAGATACAAAAACATTAAAAAAGCTAAAAAGTTTGTAAAATCGCATATACCTTCTCATGCATTACAAACAATGGAAGAAGAAATCACAATAAAACGTTCATTCAAAGATTTTGATATTCTTGCTTTATTACATGAAATTAAAGTGAAAACACTTGTCATTTCAGGAAAGTATGATGGAAAAATCCTATATAGTGAAGGTCAAAAAATAAGCGAACTGCTACCAAATAGTGAATTTGTATTATTTGAGCAGTCTGGAGAACTACCATTTGTTGAAGAAAAAGAGAAATTTATTAGTGAAATGAATGAATTTTTAAGTGGAATTCCTCAAAATTAATCGTTTTGTTACATGATTGTAATAAAAGTAGTCAAATTGTAATGACTATGTTATAATAATCGCAGGTTGGATGCATAATCAAAAAGACAGATAAATGGAGGAGAACCTCATATGAAAAAATGTCTCTTAACTATTGCGATGTTACTTATGGTTTTACCATTTTCACCGTTTACTGAGGCACAAGCAGCAAATGATACCCACTTAGATATAAATGAGAAGAATATAGAATCATATAAAGAGGGTACTCAAGCCATTGAGAATATTAAAATTGGAGATAAAGTTTCAAAAATTAAAAACAAGTATCCTAATTTAATGTACTCATACTCTGATGACAGTAATGAAAAAGAAAACTATTATGAATTTGACACAAAAAATGGTCATATGATTATTACAGGAACAGGCAAAGGTCAGAATGAATCAGTTAAACGTATTACAATGATTTATGATCAACAGACTAATGTAGATTTAAATCAGTTAGTAGACCTTTTAGGTGAAGATACTACTAAACGTGTACAAAATAATAAATATACTGGCGGTTATGCTTACGTGAATAATGATAAAGCGCATTTCCAACTATCGAAAGCTACACCAGACAGTAAAGATTATAAAGTGTATCGTATTGATTTAGGCCAATATTAAATAGCTTGATAGCTCAATAGCTTAAACGAATCTCCCATTATTGTAATATACATATTGCATAATGGGGGATTAATTTATACAATATGAGAATAAGGTGGTGTGTTAATGCGTCCTAACAATACAGTATTACTTGAAAATGTGAATGATTATTTACAACATGTAGGTGTATTGCCTGAGCGAATAGACAAAGTTCAGCATTCATTAAAGAAAGATATGAAAAAATCAGACGAAAAAGAAGTTGATTATGCTGAATACAGACATAAATCACACGCTGAAATTCTTCAAATTATACAACGAAATTTAGCAATTGTTAGCTATAACCCTATTCTTTTTTATACATTAAATTTCTTATTATTTGCATATTTACTTGATAAGAAATTGGTTTTATTTAGTGCTGTGACAGGATTATATGTATTATATGTAATTTTTATATTAACAACATCACTAGGTGTATATTTAACAATAAAACGGAACAGTTATTTGTATCCCAATAGAAAATTGATGATTACCAATATTACTGTTTTTGGTATAGGCCTTATCCTTTGTGTATTAAAAATCTTTAATTTGAACTTAGGCATTTATGTTTTGCCGTTAGTCATTTTCCAAGCGATATTCGTAATAGGCCTTATGTTGTTAATTCTCGCGATTTTCCTACGTAAATTAGAAGTTGCTGCAATGGGATTTATTGTTTTACAAAAAACAATCTCATCTGTGACAACTAATGAAACGATAATTATGAGCGTGACTATTGCTAGTTGGGCAATTATATTGATGATTATTTTATTCTTCGTAATGAGATATTCGACAAGAAGATACGTTTAACTAAATAATATTAAAATCAGGCTGAGACATTTATTTTATGTCTCAGCCTGATTCATTTTCATTTTATTAAATTAAATATATAAAAGTGTGAAATTGTGTTAATCGGGTATATTATTACTGTAAAGTTGGGAGGATTACTTATGGGTAAACTAATAACAAGGGATGGTACTCAAATCGCTTTTGAGAAAAATGGAAACGGGACTCCATTAATTATGTTGCATGCATTGAGTATGAATTTAGCAGCATTTCATTCTACAGTCGAACAGTTAAAAAACGATTTTAAAATATATTCAATTGATTCCAGAGGACATGGAAAATCAGATAAACCAACAGAAATTTCAATACAAGAACATATCAATGACATCATTGATTTAATGGATGCTGAAGGCATTGAATCAGCATATATTGTAGGTCACGATATGGGTGGTGTAATCGCTCAAGAATTGACGATACAACAACCCAAACGTGTTAAGAAACTTATCTTAATATCATCTATTTCTAATAAAGGAAAACAGCCTCTCATTAAATTAATTGCAAAACATAGAGATAAAGTTGCCGGCTTTAGTAAAGAAGAAGCAATGTTAATTTTGTTTAATGAAATTTTTTATAACACTGATACAACGTTCAAATGGTACCAAGAAGTGAAAAAATATTATCGAATGACAGAAGAACAAGATGCTATATCAGTGCGAACAATTAATGGTATTAATATTGAGTCAGATGATATTAAAGTCCCAACACTTATAATAAAAGGGAAACATGATCCATTCTTAGATGAAGATGAAACAAATCATATTAAAAATGCACATACAGAACTCTTTGAAAATTCAGGACATGCACCTTTTATCGAAGAAAGTGAAAAATTTAAAAAAGTAGTTACTAAATTTTTAAAACAATGCACTTCTATGAAACAATCAATATCATAAGTATTATGTCTTAATAAATTTATACAATAAAAAGGTACACCAAATAATTTTGGTGTACCTTTTTATTTGTATCAAGAATATTTAATGCTTGATGCAAAATTAATCATTTATATCAGTATTAGCTATTTCTTTATCGATTTTTGCGATGACGTCAGCTATAGATTTGCGTTGTTTTTTATTAACTAAAATTAATACAGTACGTTCGTCATATTCATTTCTTCTCTTAGTGAAATAGTCTTGTTGTGATAAGTTTTTTACAGCTTTAACAATTTGCGGTTGTTTATAGTTGAGTTTATTAATGATTTTCTTTAAATGATATTCTTCTTCATCCGTGTCATTAATGTAAGTAAGTACAGCAAACTCTTCGAAGCTTAGTGAAAAATCTTTTTTAATGATTGACTTTAATTTGTCCACATACGTTACAAGCGATAATAAATCCGAACAATTTTCTATTTTAGAAATTGCCATTTTGAATCCCCCTAGATAATGGTTTTTTAAATTTTGAAGAAACACAAAGTAATACAACCCCTTGTATCATTCAATAAAAAGCTTTTTGTATTTCAAAACTATGATTTTAGTTAATCAATTATTTTCTTATTTTAGCTCAAATATAGCTATATGTAAACTAATAAGAGTAGGATTTAATTAAATATTAATACAAATAATATAAATGTCACAAACGAAAGTCACACATAATATAATGTTAAGAAATTTAAGTGTGCAAAAAATATTAATTCTTCTAATAAAATAAATAAAACATAACGAAATGATGAGATATTAATTGTATTATTTATAGAATGAAAAGAAAAAGCCGTATATTTATACGGCTTTTCAAAAACTACTTTTCAATTTCTGTGTATTGTATGATGACTTCTTCAATTGTTTCAGCATCTAACTCTGCATATTTTTGTAAGAATTCTGCCACACTATGTTCTTTGATATAAGTGTCTTTTTCGACAGTTTCTTTGTCATTTACATCTTTGTATTCTAGTAAATAACAAACAGCTTTAACAAGTTCAGAATGCTTTTTATTTCTTTTTGCTAATTCGATTAAAGGTTTAACGATTCGATCATTTGGTCCAACTTTACGTAGTACACCTCTACCAACTCTTGTAACATCATCTGATAGGTAAGGATTATTAAAGCGACCAATTATTTTTTCAACATAATAAGCTTGATCTTCTTTAGTGAATTCATCAAATGTTGATATGAGGTACTCACTTGTTTCGTTAAGTACTTCATGTAAACCGGCTTTAATTTCTTTATCTTGAATGGCTTCAAGAATTGTATTGTAACCTTTGTATTGTCCATAATACGCTAAGTAAGCATGACCAGTGTTTACTGTCATTAATTTTCTTTCGATATATGGCGTTAAATCATCAACGTAATGTACATCTTTTAATTGTGTTCCTTGCCATTTTGACGCTTCGACAACCCATTCAAAGAATGGTTCCACTAATACGTCTAATGAACCTTCTTTTTGACCTTGAGGAACAATACGGTCGACTGCTGAATTTGGGAATGAAATATCTTCTGATAGTGGACCAGTTATATTTAATATTGCTTCTTTCAACTGATCTGTAGCCATGATTGCATTCTCACAAGCAACGATATTAAGTTTTTTACCAGGTTCGCGTTCTGTTAAAAAGTTTGCAAAAGATTTAGCAATGATAGGTAAAATATTTACACCTACAGCTGTTGTAATAACATCTGCTTCAAGGATTGCTGCTTTTAAATCTTCTGTATTTGAAATGCTATTAATACCTTTGACGCCTGAAACAGGTTCTTTAGTATTTTCTTCATTAGCTATAATGACGTTATAAGCTTGTTCTTCGTTAATTTGATTGATAACATCCGCGTTTACGTCTACGAAAGTAACTTCGTAACCATTATCACTTAAAACTTTGCCAATGAAACCACGGCCGATATTACCGGCTCCAAAATGAATGGCTTTCATTAAAGCTCAACCTCCTCAAAGACTGCAAGAATTTCTTCTTTTGTTTGAGCATTTATAACTTTTTCAACGTTTTCTTCTTCACTAAATGTAATTGCGATTTGTGAAAGGATGTCTAAATGTTCGCCATCTTTACCAGCAATGCCTACAATAACTTTAGCTTCGTTACCGTCCCAATCAACGCCTTCTGGGATGTGTAGTAAAACTAACCCTGATTTTAATACTTCGTTTTTAGCTTCGTCTGTGCCATGTGGAATAGCTAAGAAATTACCCATATAAGTTGTTACAATTTGTTCACGTTCTTTCATAGCAGTGATGTATTTCTCTGTTACTGCTCCATCTTCTACTAATACTTGTCCTGCTTTTTCGATTGCTTCTTCTTGTGAATTTACTGATAAGTTCATAATAATGTTTTCTGGATTAAATAATTGTGTCATGATAAGTCACTCCGTTTTCGTTAATTTTTGTTTTAGTTTATTTAAGAAAAATGATTTAAGTGTATTTTCTATTAATACACGATCGTTTAATAGATGATTAATGTCATCTAAATGTTCTGTAATTAAAGATGATACTTCGCTCATTAGTTGTCCTTGTTCTGAATTAGCCGGTATAAACATTGAAACTAACCAATTAACCTCTTGCTCTTTATTTTCTATCGTCTTTAAGCTTAATGGTTTTATTAATTCTGTAATAATGAGCTGAGGTTTCTTTATTGATTCGTCTGATAGGTGAGGTATTGCTACTGGATACCCTGTAAGTGCAAATCCTTGTAACGCTGTTCTTTGTTCAAACTTTTCAATAAAATCATTACTATTTTCAAGGACGTGGTGTTTTGTCAGTGTTTGTACTAGATATCGAGTAAGATTGGTTACTTTTCTTTGTTCGAAAATCATGTTTTGAATCAAAGTTAAACTATCTTCTATAAAGTTGACTGTTTGATCATAATCTTTATGTGATAGCTGAGACTTTTCACCTACATCATCTTTTAATGCGTAATGTATATTTTGTTGTAAATCTAGGAAGTATTTAACACTTTCGGCATCTTGTTCAGGTAATAATGGATTAACTGTAATATGTGGATATTTCGTATCTAAAGAAACTGTTGAAATCATACCGTCATATTTAGAGTAATCAATAGATTTTAAATCACTTACTGAAACTTCTGTTGTCTCTGCTATTTCAGAAAAATGTTGTTTCAATCGATTAGATAAGATTCTACTTGTACCTATACCACTACTACAGACGACTAACACATGAAGTGAAGGACTTTGTTTTTCATTGAGCATGCCACCAAAGTGTAATGCAATATAAGCAATTTCACTTTTAGGAAAATGATAATCACTGAGTACAATCTTTAAACCTGACGAAACAGCTTCAAAAAGTTCTTTATCATAAGTTTCAATCATTTCGGTAAGCGGATTGTAGGTTTCAATGTTTGCTTCAAGTCTATTAATAGCTGGTTCTAAATGTAAATTTAAACCATTGAATAAAGACGATTCATCTTTAAAAGAGAAACCGCGTGATTTTACAAAATCAATTAATCTAGTTACATGTTGTTCGTGAATCTCGCTATTTTCATAAGTTGTTTCATGACGTCTTCTTGCGCCTCTTAAATGCATCGTAATAAAAGCAATTTCTGAACTGTTAAAAGTCACATCGTAAATGTCACTTAATACATTAGTTAAGCGAGTTGAAACTTTGAACTCTTCAGTTGAAATCAATTCGTTTAAAATATCGTTTTCAATTTCAACATGACCATCTTGTTTAATGCGTTCTATAGATAAAACGATATGGATAGTTAATGTTAAATAACTAGCTTCCGTTAACGTATAGGGTAGAACACCGAGTTCGTCCATTAGGAGTCTCTCAACGTTAAACAATCTATCTATATCTACGATGCCTTGTAAATGCGTTTCGTTTAAAGAGTGATAGACGAAGTGGTCTTCAACAACAGAATATACACTATCACTATCTAATTTTTCTAACATGATACGAGCTAAGAGTTGTCGCTTGTTAACTTCTTCACCAATTAACAATAAACCTTCGCCACGTTTTCTTTCTATAGATAAATCAAAAAGTGTTAATTCAGGTTCTAACTGTTCTAAAATTTTATTTAAAGTTCGTGTGGATGCACCAATTTCATTAGCCAAACTATAAAGTTTAACTGGATCTTTAGACTGTATTAAATTGTATAGAATAATTACTTTTCTTTCTTCATCTGACAAATCGATTGTATCTTGCTCATTTAGTGCTTGCATAAATTGATCTATATCATCGGGGTCGCCCTCAATGCGTAAACCTAATTTAGGCACTCTAGATAAAGATAAATGATAATTTTCTAAAGTCTTTTCTACTCTTTTCATTTCTCTATGAACAGTTCTTGAAGAAATACCTAGAGTTTGGGCAATGTCATGAATCGTTAAAAAAGAGTGAAGGCGTTCAGATAGTAACTTGAGAACACTTTTTTCCCGATTACTTATCATCATTAACCTTCACTCCTTTGTTTAAAATTATTTTTTTAATTCATTGATAAGTTCTTCATATCTTGGAGAATTCAAGAAATTATCTACTGAAATATGAATTGCTTTAGGATTTTTCTTAATCGCTCTATCTGTTAGCGTTTTTTGAGTAATAACAACATCTGCGTCGTCAGGTAATTGGTTGATTGCAGTATTTGTAACTTCAATATCTGATAGGTCAGCTTTTTTGAATTTATTTCTTAACATACCTGCACCCATTGCACTTGAGCCCATACCAGCATCACAAGCGAATATCACTTTTTGAACGTTAGAGAAATCGTGAGCATCTATGTTTTCAGTATCGTATTTATCTAATAATTCTTCAGATTCATCTTTTTCTTCTTCATTTTCAGAAGTTGCTTCAGCTTCTGTTCCTGTGTTATCAGCTGTTAAAGCACTGCTTACTGAAGATTTTTTCCCTTTGCGAGCTTCCATATCTGCAGTTGCAGATTCTAAGTCGCCTTCAGGGTCTTTAGTGAATTTCAAGATAATCGATGCGACGATAAATGAAACGAGTGTAGCAAGAAATATGCCTAGTAACATGACTAAATAACTGCCTTTAGGTGTGATTGCGAAGTATGCAATTATAGAACCTGGAGAGGCAGGTCCTGTCGTACCAAAGCCGAACATACTAAATGTTGCAACACCTGTCATACCACCAAGTACAGCAGCTACTAATAATAAAGGACGCATTAATACGTATGGGAAGTAAATTTCGTGAATACCACCTAAGAAGTGGATAATACCAGCACCATATGAAGTTGCTTTAGCTGTTCCTTTACCGAATACCATGTAAGCAAGTAATATACCAAAACCTGGACCAGGGTTAGATTCTAAAGTATACAAAATAGATTTACCAGCTGCTGAAACTTGTTCAGAAGCTAACGGTGTTAACACACCATGGTTAATCGCATTATTTAAGAATACTGTCTTGGCAGGTTCGATGATGATACTTACTAAAGGTAGTAAGTGATGAGATACTAAGAAATCAACGCCCATACCAAGTAATTTCATTAAACCTTCAACTAATGGCGCTAATCCTTTGAAACCGACAATTGCCATTAAGAATGCTAGAATACCAGCTGAGAAGTTGTTAAATAACATTTCAAAGCCTTGAGGTGTTCTTGGTACTAAGAAATCATCAACTTTCTTCATTAACCAACCAAGAAGCGGTCCCATAATCATTGCACCAATTAACATTGGTGTGTCTGGGAATGCAGCAATAACACCCATTGTAGCAGTGGCACCAACGACACCACCACGTAAACCGTGTACTAAACGACCACCACTAAATGCTATAAGTAATGGTATTAAATATTTGATCATTGGATCTACCATAGTTGCAAGTTCTTCGTTAGGTAACCAACCATCTTCAATAAATAGTGCAGTTATAAGCCCCCAAGCAATAAAAGCACCAATATTAGGCATAATCATACTACTTAAAAATGAACCAAAGGCTTGGACTTTCGGACCTATACCCTTTTTCTTTTCAGTTTGTTCTGCCATGTAAAACACACCTTCCTTTACGTAAAAGTATTTGTACCTTTATCTTACGGAGAAGCGAGTCTATATACAATGAATACTAAATGTAACTTTGTCACATCAACTCTGCCATGTATGACAAAGCAGAGCAAAATAAAAGTACAGATGTGAAAATAAAACTTTTGTATAATTATACCCTTATATAGGTGTGATTACTAATAAAAGCCTTGGAGATGAATTTACGGTTCGATAAAAAGGAATTATCGAACCGCAAATGCGAAATACAGGTCGATAAAAATAAATTATCGAACCGCAAATACAAAATACAGGCCGATAATTTTATCGGCCTGTATTTAATTATTATTTTTTAGTTGTTGTATCTGTGCCAAAATATTTATCAGATAAATCGGCTAGTGTACCGTCTTCTTTGAGCTTTTTAAGTTCTTTATTTAGTTCATCGCGCAAGTCTTTATTTTCTTTTGTGAATGGGAAACTTGTGCCAACAACATTAAATGGTTTACCTACGAACTTAATATCTTTTCCACGTTTGTTTTTGTCTGCAGATAATACTGAGTCTGAGTTTACGTAACCGTCTATTCTTCTATTCTCTAAGTCGAGTAGGGCGCCTTCACGATTTTCATATGTTTTTGTTTTGATGCCATATTTATTTTCTTTATTAAAGTTTTCAAGTGCTTCTGTGTGATTTGATCCTAATATACCTGATACTGTTTTTCCTTTTAAGTCTTCATAGTTATTAATATCTTTATTTTTAGATGAAGTCACAATTTGACTGCCGATATATGAATACGGATCAGAGAATAAATATTTTTCTTTGCGCTCATCAGTAGTTGCAACAGCATTAGCAACTGTATCTACTCTTCCTGATTCCAATTGACCCATAATGCCTGAAAAATCAGCTTTTACCCATTTAACTTTATATCCTGCTTCATGTGCAACTTTTTCGAAAGCTTCTATATCATAACCTACTAATTTACCGTCTTTTTCATAAGAATTTGGGTAACTTTGTCCTGTTGTACCTGCAACAATGGTACCTTTATCTTTACCGGATTTACTTGAATCATTTGAACAACCGGCTAGTATAATTAAACCAATGATTAATAAAGTGAATATTTTTTTCATTCAGCAAACTCCTTTGTGTATAAATTGGTGTAAAGCGTCAGTGTTTATAATTTGGTAAAACTGTTTGATATTCTCCCAATGTATGGGAGAAGAATGTTTTAACTTATTTAAATGTTCTTCTGGAGCTAATGGGTTATATGGACTGCCCTTAGGTGTATCTATTCTTTTCTTATAAATAGTCCCATCATTCATTTTGATTTTTACAATTGTAAATCGATTTTTGGGTAATGCAAATTTATTGGGAACAATTGTGTCATCATACAGTCTATGTACCTTAGCCATTAATTCATGTATTTCTGACTGAATAGGATTGTTTAAGAATTGTTCAGGGTTTAAATGCTTGCCTAATAGTAATAAGGAGGACACATATTCTGCACTAAAAGCTCCTTCTTGACCAGTTGTTGGATGAGTGTATTTAAGTGCTGCATCTCCATTTGAAGGGAAAATAATATCAATTGTTTCAATTTTATCTATAGGAATGACATTAGTTGCTTTAATACTATTAATAGCATCGATCAAATGATAATTAGCAAAACCTCTCATATAGCAAAAGCCTATCTCAATTTGAGATAGGCTTTTTTAAATTATAAATGTCAAAAGTATTTGACATTTATCTCTGAAATGTTATCATAAAAATGTAAAATACTTTTGACATTAAGGAGTAGTAATTTATGAATGTACTGAAGTGGATAGCTTTTATTATTATCACATTTGTGATGTGGCAATTTTATTTTAAATTTATTACGATTGATACTAAAGAATTTAGTAGAGAAAAAAGATTAGACGAACGAGCACTAAGAATGAGATTAGAAGTATTATCAAGAACATTTGGATTCATGTTTCTTATCATTATGTCCTACATTGCCTTAAAAATATCAGGGCTTAAAGGTGATGGTAATAATGTATTTACGGAAAATCTTGAAATAGTATTTTTAGTTGTATTACTTGTTAACTATTGTATAAATGTAATAATGGTAAATAAAAAGTACAATTGAAAGCGGGAAAATAATGAAAAATAGAATTAGGGAATATCGTAAAAAATTAGGGATTTCACAGGATACATTAAGTAAAAATGTAAAAGTAACAAGACAAACAATAAATGCGATAGAAAACGATAAATACGATCCTACATTAGCTTTGGCATTCAAATTGGCTAAAGAATTTAATGTAACAGTAGATGAATTGTTTTCATAAATAGCTTTAGGAGGAATCAAATTGAAAAAGCAAGACGAAATGGAGAAACAGCATTTTTATATCGCTTCAAAATGGACAACAGCATATTTTTTAATTGTGCTAGTGATATACAATTTATATACAAAATTCACAACAGGGGAATTTGATGTCGTGTGGCTAATTCTATTAATAGGGCTTATTTTATTCACAAGTATTCTAACTTTTTATAAATATAAAACGAAGATATAATATAGCACCTTTAGTGTATTATGTGTATAATGTATAAAAACTTAAAGTGGTGATTTTTCTTGAAGAAAAACTTCTTATTCATAATTTTATTTACTTTTTTCAGTATTATAGGAAGTAAATTATTTACTTTCGCTTTATCTTTTCACGTCTTAAATATTACTGGAAGTGTTCAAAGTTTCTCGAATATCATCATTATTTATTCTGTTGTTTTTATATTGGGTAGTACACTTATGGGTTATTACATAGATAAAATTAATAAAAAACTTTTTATTATATCAATGCAGTGTATTTCAGTAATCTCAATTATTGGAATATATATAATTCCTAATAGTCTTAATCAACTTATATACATATATATCATTGTTACCATACTTACAATCACAGATATAGCGGTAACTTTGGCTTTTAATAGTGGACTTCTAACTTTAGTAAGTGAAGAATATTTAGATAAGACCGTTTCGTATAGAAATGTCATACAAAATATTATACAAATTGGCGCACCAGTATTAGGCGGTATTATTTATGCATATTTTGATATAAAAACTTTTACGATTATAATGCTGATAACTGAATTAATTTCTTTATTGTTCGTATTATTTATTAGCTTTAATAAACTAAATGTTGAAAATGAAATAGAAGAAATGAAAGATACATTTTTTAATAGTTATAAGACAGTTTTTAATTTTTTAAAGATGAAAAAAGATTTATTTATAATTATTTTATCAGGGGCTATTATTAATTTTATGTTTGGGTTTATAACAGTTGGCATACCCGGGAGTTTTGTTACTTTATTTAATATGAATTCTAAACAACTAGGGTTAATTGAGACTGCTATGCCAATAGCAGGAATTATATTTGGAGTTGTGTATCCTCGAATTAAAAATAAAGGATCATTAATATTTAATATGCAATGCGCAATGATAATACTAGCTTTAGGTCTTCTTATATTATGTACGCCTTTAACAATAGGTTTAACTAGCCAGTTTGTAGTCATTATTTATTTTGTAAGCATGTTTATTATGGGTATAGGAATCATATTGAGTAATATCCCAATCAATATTTATGTTCAAAAAAATGTACCCGAAAATATTAAAGGAAAATATCTTGCTTTGCATCAAACAATGTCTCAAATTATGATGCCTGCAGGAATTTTAATATCGGGTATATTATTTGATATTCATAATTATTTTTATTTAATATCATTCTTGCTTACGACGTTATTAAGCATAGCAATAGCTTTTTTATACCAATATTTAAAAAGATATGATGGTGCAGTTTAGAACACTAAAAACTTATGTTTTATCCTACTACTTGTTCTATGCGATAACGTAGTTCATTAAAGTCTAAAATACGTGCTTGTCTATGAACTTCTTTTTCGTTATAAAAAAGCATAACAACAGGAGACGTGAACAAATTCAATTGTCCTACTGCTTCTGGTACGTCATTTGCCACAATTTCATAAGCGGGTATATTATATTCATTTACTATATCTTGAACGATAGGGTGGTCTGCTTTACATACAGAGCAGTTTTCACTTGATACATAAATTAATACAAAATCATTCGAATGAATGATAGTGTTGAATTCATCGAAATTTTGAATGATTTCCATATTATCACCTTCTGATTTGATTATAATAACAAGTATTGTAACATGATATATGATAAGGAGTGGAAAATATGTTTGGTAAAACAAATAATCCCAAAAAGGATAAAAGATTTTACATAAAATCTAATGAAAATTTAGGTACGTTAGGTAAAGTAATTGTGTTAGTTGACAGTGAAACAGGCGTGAATTATTTACAGTTTGCTAACGCAGGAAACTCAATTACACCATTGTTAGATGAAAACAGAAAAGTGATCGTTGATAAAGTTTAAAATATATCATAAATTGGCACCTTTATATTGGCTATATTGAAACTATAACAGGTCTCATATATGAAGAAAGGAGATCAAATATGTTTATAGCATTTATAATATTAATTATTTTGACCTTCTTGATGCTTCTATATTCCTTAGCGATTCTTATGGGAAAAGATAGCGATGTGTACTCGATGTTATCTAAAGAAGAGAAAAATCTTTCTGAAAAAAAGAAGATGATTATTTATTTTGTTAGTGTCGCATTGTTATTTGGATGCTTGTTATATTTCTTTTATTTTTTCACTTAAATAATTGAGTGATGATTGTTTTAAAGGTTCCAAAAATTGAATGAATATAAAAAAAGAGCGACTTAATGGTAACTATTAAAAAGTGGGTAATCCTATAATAATAGGTAGATTAGGAATGTTATTATATGATTCGGAAGTGATATGTTTGAATAATAATCTTTTAATTAATACTAAATATGGCAAGGTACAAGGATTTCAAGAAAATAATATAAATAAATGGTATGGTATTCCTTTCGCTAAACCACCGATTCACGAATTGAGATTTAAAAGAGCTCAATCCCCTGAACCTTGGCAAGGAACTAAAGAGTGTACAAAGATGGGTAATCGTCCATATCAATTTACTGATGAAAAAATTTTGAAAAAGATGGGTCTAGCCAATGAAAATATACGTTCAAGTGAAGATTGTTTAAATTTAAATATATGGGCGCCTAAAAGTACTAAAAAAGCGCCAGTTTTTGTATGGATTTATGGTGGAGGTAATCATATTGGAGAAGCATCTTCACCAGCTTATTCATTAGAAAGTTTTGCTGAACAAGGTGTTATTGGTGTTTCATTTAACTATCGTCTTGGTCCTCTAGGATTTTACAATTTTTCGAAATTAGATAGTAGTTTTGATTCAAACTGTGCGGTGTCGGATATGATATTGGCGATGCAGTGGATTAAAAATAACATTGAAAACTTTGGTGGAGATTCTAATAATATAACTATTGCAGGTGAGTCTGCCGGAGGTACAGCTGTTTATTCATTACTAGCAGCACCTAAAGCTAAAGGAACTTTTCAGAAAGCTATAGCAATGAGCGGACTATCTGGTAATATTACAACTCAAAAAACGCATGATTTAAATAATGAAATATTCTTTGATAAATTAGGATTAGATTCGCAAGATATTTATAAATTAAAGGAAATGCCAGTTGAAAATATGATTAATCCATCCAAAGCTGTGTTTGAAGAAAGTTGCTCTGTAAATCCAGGTATTTTTGTGACAGGTCCAGTCATAGATGATTTAATACCTAAAAAACCATGGGATGCTTTGAATGAAGGTATAAATAAAGATGTTAAATGTATGTTTGGTACATGTCGTGATGAGGGGACACTTTTTTATTCTATGCACGCAATCCCTAAAAGTTGGAGCGAAGTAAGTACGATGTTATCTAGGAATAATCGATTAGATAAATATCCATATTTTAAAGAATTGTATGGGAATCAATCTGAGAAAAAAGCAATGTTTGAAATAGGGAGAGACCGTTTGTTTTGGGCGAACACAATTAAATGTGCTATAGCTCAAAGCAATTACAATGATGTTTATATGTATCGTTTTGATTATTCAAATCCTCTAAAAGAAATGATTGGTCTAGGTGCACATCACGGCGCAGATGTAAGTCCAGCTTTAAATACACAAATTAGTAATAAAAATCGTATTCTTAATACTGTTAAGAACAGAGGTTTAAAAAAAGTTAGAAATGTATTACATGGTTCATTTGTAAACTTTGCAATTAGTGGTAACCCTAATGGAGGATTACCTTTAAAATGGCCGAAATATACAAATGATACTCAATTGACGTATATTATTAACACAAAATGTTCAGTATTAAATAATCCTAATTCTAATTATTTTGCAATTTGGGATGATTTAAAACTATATGAGTAATTCTTGGCAGTAGATGACTAGGTATGAAAAAAGCTTATTATAAGGGCATATTCATACCAGTCAGCTACTGCCATTATAATAAAAGAGGCTGAGACATGTATTTATGTCCCAGCCTCTTTTTGTGTTTAATTTTCATTCTTTTTATGTTCTATAATCTGTGTTCCACGGTTAGATGTGATGTTTCTTGCTCTTTTCAGTGCATCTTCTTTTTTATCAAAGGAGTCACTGGCTTGCTTAGCGCCGTCTGTTTTAATCTTCCATTTATCATCTTCATAATAAACGTGGACATCTCGATCATTTAATTCAGGGTTTGATGACTCGTCTTCTTCGTGCTTAGTAATTTTTTTGTTTTTGAGTTCATCGAGTTCTTTTTTAGATGCATCTTTATACCATGATTCCGCTTGTTCGGTTGCGATAGGAATTGTATCTTCTTCTTTATAACCATCTTTAAGCATAGCGTTACCGATATCAATTGCTTTTTTTCGTTTTAATTTTTCGAAGTTTTTCCAACTTTGCGGATAATCGTCCATCGTCCAAGGCATATACAATTCATCCTTTCATAATATCTATACATATCAATACCACTTTATAGAAAAATGAAACAATGGTAACTCTCATATAGAATTTAACTACTTGGATACTTTGGAGAGGACGTAATCTTCGCCTTGTTCATAGATGTCTATTAGCTTTTTAATGACATTTAATTGAGGGATGATCCAATAACAAAGTGCAGCGCCTATTATACCTAATATTGCTCCGACTAATATATCTGCAGGATAATGAACGCCTACCCAGATGCGTGAAAAACTTACTAGAATAGCTATTGCTAACCATACGCATCTTAAATTCTTTTTGAAAAGTAAAAAGGTAATACATATCGAGAAAAATTCTATTGCATGGTCACTCGGAAATGAGTTATCAATCGCATGACCAATAAGTTGATTAACATTGTTTAACTCAACAAATGGCTGATTGTTGGAATGAATCGCTCCCGCTATAGCTCCAAATACTTCCGCGATCACAAAAGCAAACATACTGCTAATAATCATAATCCTATTTTCCCGTTTTCTAGTAAACCAATACATGATGATCCCGAAAAGTAAAAAGTATTTCATATACTTAGCAAAAAATATCATTATTGGATTTAAAAATATTATTTCTTTTCCTAAATCATTAAACATTCTAAATAGTTCAATGTTTATTTCCGATAAATTCATAAAACCATTCCTTCAATACTATAATTTTAATTTTAAAGTTTAATATAGTTAATCTCTGACTATACCAAAGTGAAGCAACAAGATAAACCTCAAAATAAAAAATAGTACTAGGTATCAATCTCCATTTTGAAAAAACTCCCAATTCGTTAGACTTTGAATGTCGGAAATGGGAGTTTTATTTATATAATTGATTTTAAAAGTGCATGCTTGCTCATCACAATATTTATGTTAAATAACTCATAAATGAAGTTGCTAGGCTAAAGTAGATTAACATGCTGACAATATCGTTTATTGTAGTAATAAATGGACCGCTTGCTACTGCTGGATCAATGCCTATTTTGTTCATAAACAATGGGATAAGTGATCCGATTGTTGTACCAACTGTCATAGCTGTCGTTAAGCTTATCCCAACGATAGTTGCTAATAATGGTTGGCCATATAGTATTACAATGATAGAAAACAGTATAAGACTACATACTAAACCAGAAATAAAACCACTCGCGGACTCGTGTAATGCGTGTCTGACTTTATTTTCTTTTTCCATATCACCAGTAGAAATACTTCGTACGGAAACGGCTAATGATTGTGTTCCTGTATTACCTGACATACCACTAATAATAGGGATAAATGCTGCAAGTAGGGCGACTTGTTCAAGTGTGTCTTCAAATGAACCTAATATTGTAGCAGTTATCATACCTAAGAATGTAAGTAAGATAAGCCACGGTAAACGTTTTTTTGCAGTTTGTAAAACAGATTCTTTTGTCTCTTTTACATCATTAATACCAGCTAATTTTGAGTAGTCTTCGCTAGCTTCTTCTTCCATTACGTCTAAGATATCATCAACGGTAATGATACCTAGTAAATGATGTTGATAATCTACAACTGGAATGGCGATGATGTCATAGTCTTGAATTGTTTGAGCAACAATTTCTTGGTCTTCTGCAACGTCTGTGCTCACAAAGTTTTCGTTCATTACGTTTTTAACATGGTCGTCCATATCGGCGTTAATTAAATCACGTAATGACATAACGGCTATTAATTTTTTTTGATCATTAACAACGTAAAGTGCATAAATTGTTTGAGCTGAAGATGATTTCTCTTTAACGTGCATAAGTGCTTCTCTTACACTCATTTCAGGCGTTAACGAAACATATTCAGTAGTCATGATACCGCCGGCAGTATCTTCCTCGTAATTAAGTAATGATTTTAATGATTCAGATTTATGTTTATCCATAATCGTTAACAAGCTAACGCGCTGCGTTTTACTTAATAGATTAAGTACGTCAACAGCATCGTCATCTGACATGTTTTGAAGAACTTCACTTGCATAGTTTGCATTCATTTCATCGAACATTGATTTTTCTTCTTTTTGACTTAATTCTAAGTAACTCCAGAAGTTTGCTACTTCATCAGGAGATAGAAGTTCGAAAACCTTTTTCTGTTCTTCTGTAGAAAGCGAATCGAAGTACTCACTTTGCTCATAGGCGTGCAAGTGTAAAAATCCTTCTCTAAAATCACTGACTTCGTTGCGCTCTAGTAATTGAGTTAGGCGCTCGTTAATATATTCGTCCAATGCCATTCCTCCTTAATCCATTAAAATAAGTACATAACCAATTCTAGATTATATTGTTAAATTAGCAATGGTAAAAATATTAATTAAAAATTTAAAAAATTATATTTAATCATTTAAATTATTTTAGGGGATTCCATCCAGAGTGTTTAACCCAAGCATCAAAATCAAGAAGCTGAGGGTTTATCTCACGTAATTTAGAGATGTTGGCTTCATAACCTCCGAATTCAAACCATTCAAACATCTTCATCATTTTTTGGAACTTTTCTCGTGAATCTACAATTTCGCAAGGAGCATCAAATGTTTTACTTATTTTTTCAGATATCTCAGTTAATGTTTTTTCTTCACCAGCTATTTCGATAGATTCTCCTATAAGCTGTTCTGGATTTTTAAAAGCGATATTAGCAAAAGCACCGATATCTTGTACAGCTATCATTTGTAATTTGATTTCAGGATCCATAAACCCTTGGATGACGATCTTTCCATCTTGTCGTTTTGCAAATCCTTCAAAATTATCCATGAAAAATGTTGGTCTTAAAATTGTAGAAGGTAAATCTAAAGAACGGATGTGCTCTTCTATTTGCCATTTTGTTGCAAAGTTTTGAGCTCCATCATATCTTTCTGCACCTGCTGCTGAACTATATACAAAATGAGAAACGCTAGCTTTTTTAGCTAAGTCTGCAACTCTTTTTCCTTGTCGTATTTCTTTTTCAGGATCATTATTATCGAATGATTGTACACTATACACACCGTAAACACCTTTCATTACATCTGAAAGTGATTGTTCATCATCCATATCCGCTTTAACCACAGTAGCGCCTTTTTCTTTAAGTGCTTGTATAGAGGGTTGTTCCGGATTACGTGTCATAGCACGTACTGCCCAACCATCAGACAGTAAATTTGTAGCTACTGCATTACCTTGGTTTCCTGATGCGCCGATTACTAAAATTGTTTTAATATTATTCATGATAAAACCTCCGATTTATTAATAGAATTTTGTATAAAAATTAAATATTATATAAATAAATATATTAAGTTTTATTGAGGCATCGCTTCAGTTTTCGAACACTTTTATTAAAAATCCTCAGTCATATTAAACAAGTTCTGTAAAAATTGTTTTAACTGTTCATTGTTTAATCCTCTCTTATCCACTTGATATTGATAAGATTTAGTGGACAAAGCATTCAATAACATATCAGTTTTAAATGTCTTCCATTCAGGACTTTCTTCATTATCGAAAGTGTTCCAAAATTTCTTGGATAATTTCTGAAATGTTGGCGTATCTCTAAAGTCGCCATGAAACTCTCTTTTCTCTACACAATTTAAAGTGTCTAAATGTTTCGATTTAAAATCAATAAAGAGTTCTAAGTAAATTCCAAATTTTTCATAATTCGTTATTTGGTTATTTTGTTCTGCATAATCCATCTCTTTGAAAAGTCTATCAAAATCATTTTCGATTAATTTATAACAAAGAGCACTTTTATCTTCAAAATGACGGTATAAGGTGCCCATTCCAATACCTAGCTCTTTAGATATACGATTCATGCTCGTATTTTCAACGCCATATATTTCAAATAATTCTTTAGCTGTATTTTCAATTCTTAATCGATTTTCTATTGCATCTTTCCTCAATTGTTTCACCTCTGAAGGGACTTTAAATTTAATAAACGGATACCTCTCCGTTTGTTGTAAGGGAACATATAATAAATTACAAATAAAGAGAAACGAGTACTTATATATCTAAATAAAAAACTCCGAGAATCAAGATTTCGCCTGATTCCCGAAGTTTTTATTATGAGTTAGAAATGCTATTTAGTTCTTATTTACAACGAATAAGTGTTCTGAAAATACTAATATAGTATTACTCTCGATGCTGATTGATAAAATCACGTGTTTTTCCTGTTATTAATGGACCGCCTGTATATATGTCTCGTGTGGATTGATGCTTTGTATTAATTTCAGGACTTATACCGTGAGCATGCAAACCAACCACGTGATTGTGTTCATTTAATACTGGAGATCCTGAAAACCCAGTTGTTCTGTGTAAATGTCCGATATATTCAATGTAATCTTTAGTTGATTTAAGGTAATATCCATTTGATTGATACATGAATTGTCCGTTATATGGTTTTTTATTTGGATAACCTAACATATAAAGCGGTTCTTTAGGTTTCAAATCCTTTATTTCTTGTTCTGATGCAATTTTTAATGGCTTAATCTTTGTCGACAAACGTTGTTGAGTGATGAGTACAGCCACATCTCTTTCAGATGACTTATGAAAATTTTTAACTTTGAATTTAATAGGTACACGTTGATCTGCTTTTGAAGGATAGAAATAAAATTGCTTTGTTTCTTTATTACCAACTTTATCACTTGCTACATGTGAAGCGGTAATAATTGTATAATCATCTATAACAAAGGCAGTTGCTCCGTTACCTGATTTACCAGTTTCATCTGATGATATTTTACCTACTGCTTCAATGTGGTTTTTACTATGTGTGTTGTATAGTTTAAGCGTTAATAAATCGTTCGGTATTTGTGAACCTATTTTAAAAGCATCATTATAGTCTGAATGTGTTGCTTTATTGAATGTATCTTTATAAGTTATAGGCTCATCATGAGGAATAAAGATATAATTAAACAATGACATGAGAAGCACTAAATATAATTTAAGATATAACATAGTTTAATCACAATCTTTCTCGAAATTAAATGATATCTTTGTTATACCCATTAATCATCTTATAAAATCGTAGCGACAAAAAATACAATAACTGAAAGTACTACTGAAGTTATTGCCATTGCAACCATTGGCTTAAATGCTTTTGTTTTTAAGTCATTAAATGAAACATTTAATCCTAATCCTACCATTGCCATAATAAGTATGACGTTAGTAATTGTACTGATTACACTTAATACACCTTCTGGAATAGCTACAAATGTGTTTACCGCACTCATAATTAAAAATCCAAGTAAAAAGTATGGAAAATCAATTTTTTGAGAAACTTTATTTGTTCTTTTTCTATTAACGATTATTAAGAAAATAATACTTAAAGGAATTAATAGAAATACTCGGCCTAATTTAGCTAATAAACCAATAGCTAGAGATTCACTACCACCTGCATCTGCCGCTAATACAACATGTGCTATTTCATGTAAACTAGCACCAGACCATATACCATAAAGTTCAGGATCCATAGGGAATAAAGCATATAGAAGTGTATATGTTAATGAGAATATCGTTCCCATTATTGCTACTAATCCAACACTTATGCCAACGTCACTTTCTTTAGATTTCAAAATAGGAGAAATAGCTGCTATCGCTGCAGCACCACATACCCCTGTACCAACGCCTAATAATAGAATTAAGTTTTTATCTCCTTTAATAATTTTATTTAAGAAAATAATAAAGAATATTGAAAAAGCAACTACACCGACATCTAGTAATAATAATGTCCCGCCTTCATTAATAATTGTAGACAAGTTCAATTTTAACCCGTACAAAATTATAGCTAAACGTAGTAGTTTTTTAGAAGAAAATTCGATACCTGTTACGTATCTTGTTGGATATCCTAGGAAATGTCTGTACAAAATCGCAGTGATGATAGCTATCGCAAGTGCGCCAACTTTATTTAAAATTGGTAAATTTGATAATAATATGCTGGCAATTGCAACAACTAGCGTAAAACCGACACCTAGGAAAAATGCTTTATTTAATTTAATACTCACTGTCTTCACCTCACATACATTCTATGATGAGAACAATTATTTGTGAAATGCCATTTTTAAATATATACTATAACAAAAATGTTATGGAGGTGCTTTTGTGGAAGATAAACTCAATATATTAAAAGCAATCGTAGAAGAAGACGGATTTACTAATGCAGCAAATAAATTATACAAATCACAACCATCCATAAGTCGAGATATTAAAAATTTAGAACAAAAATACCAAATTAAAATTTTTGAAAATACACGAAAAGAAATCATATTGACAGAAGAGGGGCAAGAACTGTATAACTATGCCTGTCAATTGGCGTTGTTAGATGAACAATTACACACTAGAATAAACGCACATAAAGAAGAAGTAAAAGGTAAATTTGTTATAGGTACAAGCCATACATTCGGACAATCTAAACTATTAGATCTTACGCTATACTTACAAACGAAATATCCAAATCTGAACATACATATTTATATTTACAACTCTGCAGATATTATTACGCATTTGAAAGATTATACGATTGACTTAGGAATAATAGAAAAACCTGTAATCGACGATAAAATTAACAGTGAAGTATTAACAGAAGATAGATTATTAATCATAAAAAATAAGCAAAATAAAAAACCTTTAAATGAATTAAGATGTTATGTAAGAGAAACAGGGTCAGGAATTAGATATTACCAAGACAAACTATTACAACAACTGAATTTGCCGTCACGCAAAGTCGTCATTAATGACAATCAACTTATACTAGAATTAGTAAAACAAAATATGGGCTATACAATACTCTCTAATTTCTCTATCAAATCAACCGATAGAAAATATATAGAAACAAGCGAAGTAGACTTATATAGAAACTTCTTTATAGTATCAAATAACTCAAGATATAAAACGAATAAATATAATACTATTGTCGATGAGATAAAAAAATATGGTTTTAAATAATAAAGCCCCAAATCTAGTTCTTACGAACATGATTTGGGGTCTTTTTAATGGTAACCAAGTAATCTAGAAATTTTTATTGCACATGTTTGTAATTCTTCTACAAAAAATTCTTTTCTGTGTAGTTCCGTTGTAGGGAAAGATAAACTAATCGCACCTTGCACTTCATTACGATAGTTAACGAAATATGTACTCACACAATATATACCTTTTTCATTTTCCTCATTATCTACAGAATAACCTTGTTCACGTATTGTGGCTATCTCATCTATAAACTGATTGTAGTCAGTTATAGTATTATCAGTCAGTTTAACGATATCAGATTGATTCCAGATTTCTTGTATCATTTCATTTTCATAAGTTGAAAGAATAGATTTACCTACCGCCGTACAATACATTGGCGCACGTTTCCCAATTTTAGACGCCATTGAACGGTTGTTATCACTTGGAATAAATTTATCAATATAGACAACCTCATTATTATCCTCTACAACTAAATGACAAGTTTCACCTACAGTCGTCATCAATTGACTAATCATGCTTTTAGCAACATTTAAGAAATCAATATTTTGTACACGTTTGTTTCCTAATTGGAACATTTTAAAAGTAATTTGATATTGGTTAGTTAAAGGATCTTGTTGTACATATCCGTTAGTAATTAATGAATTTACAAGACGGTGGACTGTTGCTTTTGATAATTCTGTCGCTTCTACTAAATCTTTCAAAGATATTTGTTCTTGCTCTGAAATAATTTCTAAAATATTTAAAGCACGATCAATAGATTGCACGTTTGAAGCCATATTAATCACCTCTTTATTAAAAATATATCACATATATTGTCATATATAGTAGTTTTTTATAATTACATAAACAATTGACAACGTTTACATAAGCGTTATAATAATACTAAATATCGCTATACAATACATTGTATCATAATATGGAACGGAGGTAAATTTTGAAAAAATATAAAATATTGAATCAGCTGCATGAACATTATTTAGTAGCAGTAGTAAGAGGCAGTAACGAAGACGAAACGAAAAAGATTATTGACGAAATAATTAGAGGTGGATTTAAAAATATAGAGATTACATTTACTGTGCCAAATGCAGAATCTGTTATTGAAAGAGTCAATAAAGAGTATGGAAGTGACATCGTTTTAGGTGCAGGAACAGTGTTAGATGCTACTACAGCTCGAATAGCAATAAGTAAAGGTGCTCAGTATATTGTAAGTCCTCATTTAGATACTGAAATATCTAAGGTTTGTAACATTTACTCAATACCTTATTTACCAGGGTGTAGTAGTGCATCCGAAATTATTGAAGCATTACGTTATGGATCAGATTTAGTAAAGCTATTCCCTGGTGGACATTTGGGTGCAAGTTTCATTAAAGATATTAAAGGACCTATTCCAAATGTTGAATTAATGCCTTCAGGGGGAGTTAATTTAGAAAATATTTCAGAATGGATTGAAAAAGGTTCATTTGCAGTAGGCATTGGAAGTGATTTAACAAAAAGATTCAATGGAAATAATTATGAAGTAATATCAGAAAAAGCAAAAGCTTATGTTGACGCTTATAGAAATAGACGAAAGTGAGTGGGATTGATGAAATTATTCACAATAGGGGATTCGATGATTGCTATGAACCCTAAAAACAAAGGTCCTTTAAGATTCAATCATACATTTGAAAGGACAATTGGTGGTGCAGAATTAAATGTAGCAATTGGTGCTAGTAGATTGGGACTTGATACTACATTTTATTCAAAAGTAGGAAAAGATGAATTTGGCCAACATATTATCAATGTATTAAGAGGCGAAGGAATTGATACTGAAATAATCGAACAAGTTAAAGAAAAATCGACTTCAGTATATTTTAAACAAATTAATGCAGATGGAAGCGGTGCTTCATTTTATTACCGAGACACTGCCCCGATTAAGGGAATTACTCAAAAAGATCTTGAAAGTGTAGACTTTGGAAATTTTGATTACTTTCATGTTAGTGGCGTATTTGTTGCATTGTTACATCATAAAATTGATTTAATTAAATCATTAATGAAAAAAGCACGTGCACATGATGTCAAAATCAGCTTAGATCCGAACATCCGGCTTAAAACATGGGATAAAGAAACGGCAAGTAGTTTCTTAGGAGAATTACTTCCTTATGCAGATATCTTACTCACTAGTGATGATGAACTTGAAGTATTAAAAATAGCTACGCCATTTAAAGACATAAAATCATTATTAGAAGAATGTCATTTGGATGAAATCATTGTAAAACGTGGCCATTTATCAACGCAGTATGTAAGTAAGGATAAACAATTTGATAAAGAAGTATTTAAGGTTAACCCGATTGATACAGTAGGAGCTGGAGATGGATTTGCTAGTGGGTATTTGTATGCAATGAGTAGAGGCTATGATGCTGAAAAAAGAGTGGTTTTTGCAAATGCTGTTGGTGGCATGGTGACTGAAGTATTAGGAGATAATGAAGGTCTACCATATCTAGAACAAGTTGAGAATTTTTTAAATGATGAAAAACTAATCTTGAGATAAAAGAAGGGTGAAAAATGAAAGCAGCTAGAGTGATAGATAAAAATGAAATTGTTATAGAAGAAATTGATAAGCCTGTACCAGATGAAAGCAAGAATATATTAGTTAGAACTAAAAAAGTTGGTATATGTGGTTCAGATAGACATATTTTACACGGAACTAATCCATTAGCTACGATACCACGAGTAGTAGGTCACGAAGTAGTGGGTGTAGTAGAAGAAGTTTATGGAAAGTCTGAACTAAATGTGGGAGACCATGTAGTTGTTGAACCTATAACACCATGTGGTGAATGTTATGCATGTAAAAAAGACAGACCAAATGTATGTCAAAACTTAGTAGTGTTTGGTGTTCATGAAGACGGAGGGATGAGAGAATTCTTTATTGCTAATGAGAAACAATTACATAAAGTTCATCAAGATGTTCCGTTTGAAAAAAGTGTTTTAATTGAGCCACTAACTATAGGTGCACAAGCCACGAGTAGAGGAGATTTACAAGATGGAGATACAGTACTAATTCAAGGTGCAGGCCCGATAGGATTGTGCATTCTAAAATACGCTAAGTTGAAAGATGTAACGGTATATATTTCTGATTTAGATCAATCAAGATTAGATTATGCTAAAAAACAAGGTGCTGATGTTGCGATAAACGTACAAAACTTAGATTTAATCGAAGAAATTAATAAATTAACAGACGGTGAAGGCGTTAATGTATCAATCGATGCAGTTTGTATGCCAAAAACTTTTGAGTTAAGTATTGATGTTGCTTCGGCTGCGGGTAGGGTTGTTGTTCTAGGGTTTGATGAAAAACCGGCCAATATTACACAAATGCCAATTACTAAAAATGAATTAACAATTGTGGGTTCAAGATTACAAACTTATAAATTTAAAGATGTAATTGAAAATATGGAACAACATAAATTTGATGATTTTGATTTAGTTACTCATCAGTATGATTTGAATCAAGTGAAAGAAGCATTCCAATTTATAGATGAACATCCGGATCAAGTTAAAAAAGCAATTATCAATTTCAATTAAACAGGGGAGATGATGACAATGGAAATGACTTTTCGTTGGTATGGAAGAAATAACGATACAATTTCGTTAGAAGATATTAAACAAATACCTAATACAACTGGGATAGTGTGGGCTTTGCATGAGAAACCAGTTGGTGCTGTATGGGAGAAAGAAGAAATTAAAGAAGAAGTTGAATTTATAGAATCACATGGATTTAACGCTAAAGTTGTAGAAAGCGTTAACGTTCATGAATCAATAAAATTAGGTAACAGTGAACGTGACGAACTTATTGAGAATTATAAAAAAACTATAGAGAATTTAGCTGAATATGGTGTAGAAGTAATCTGTTACAACTTTATGCCAATATTTGATTGGACAAGAACAGATATGTTCCATCCACTTGAAGATGGTTCTACAGCTTTATATTTTGATTATGAAAAAGTGAAAAGTTTAGACCCTAGAGAGTTGATTGAAACAGTTTCGAGTTCTAGTAATAATTTAACGATGCCGGGTTGGGAAAAAGAAAAGCTCGACCAAATTTCTGAATTATTTGAAGCTTATAAGAGTGTGGATGAAGAAAAACTTTGGGAAAACTTTAGTTACTTCATAAACGCTATCATACCAACTGCTGAACGTTGCGGTATAAAAATGGCGATACACCCAGATGATCCTCCATATTCTATATTTAATTTGCCACGTATTATCACAGGAGCAGAAAGTTATGAAAGAATGTTTGAAATCAATGATAGTCCTAATAATGCGATAACTTTATGTACTGGTTCGATGGGAGCTTCTAAGAAGAATGATATGGCTGAAATAGCAGAAAAATACCATAAGCATGCTCCATTTATGCATATTAGGAATGTTCACATTTCAGATGATGGTAGTTTTGTTGAGACTTCTCATTATACAGAAGATGGTGATATAGATATCAAACAAATTATGAAACATTTATCAAATTCTGATTATAAAGGTTATATTCGACCAGACCACGGAAGACACTTGTGGAAAGAAGAATGTCGTCCAGGATACGGTTTATATGACAGAGCATTAGGTATTATGTACCTTAATGGGCTTTGGGATGCATATCAACTTGAAAAAGAGGGTGAAAGAAATGTTTAGTAAACACGAAAACTTAAAAGGTAAAGTTATTGTAATTACCGGTGGAAGTGGAGTGCTTTGTCGCACAATAGCAAAGGCATTAGCAAAACAAGATATGAAAATTGCAATTTTGAACCGTACCTTTGAAAAAGGCGCGCAAATTGTTAAAGAAATCGAACAAGAAGGCGGAACAGCAAATAATTACTCAGCAGATGTTACAAGTGAAGAAGATTTAGTTAAAGCAAAAGAAGCAATCTTAACTGATTATGGACAAATTGACTATTTAATCAACGGAGCGGGCGGAAATCATCCAGATGCTATAACTGAAGATGAAGCATATGATTCAAAAGATAAGAAAAACTTTTTTAGTTTAGAAAAAAGTGGGTTTGAACAAGTGTTTAATAATAATTTTATTGGTTCATTTGTTGCAGCAAAAGTGTTTGGAGAAGAATTATTGAAGTCAGAACATGCAGGCATAATCAATTTTTCATCTATGAGTGCCTATTCACCAATGACTAAAGTACCAGCTTATAGTGCAGCTAAAGCAGCTATTAATAATTTCACTCAGTGGTTAGCAGTTTATTTTGCAGAAGAAGATATACGAGTCAACGCAATAGCACCAGGATTTTTCTTAACAGAACAAAATAAAGATTTACTTTTAAACGAAGATGGTAGTCTAACCGAGCGTTCAAATAAAATTATAAGCCAAACACCACTAGGCCAATTCGGAGAACCAGAAGCATTAATTGGTACAACTTTATGGTTATTAGATAAAGAATACTCTTCTTTTGTAAATGGTATAACTGTACCTGTTGATGGCGGATTTATGGCTTATTCTGGTGTTTAATTAAGGGGATGAAAATATGGGGAAAATAAACAAAGATGGAAAAATAATTTTAGTATTTCTTTTTCTAGCAGGTGTGATTAATTATCTAGATAGATCTGCTCTTTCAGTAGCAGCACCATTTATACAATCTGATTTACATTTGACTCCAGGTCAAATGGGAATAATTTTTAGTAGTTTTTCCATTGGGTATGCAGTGTTTAATTTCGTTGGGGGCATAGCTTCAGATAAATTCGGAGCCAAAATAACATTATTTGTTGCGATGATAGTTTGGTCATTATTTAGTGGAGCAATTGTCTTAGTAGTAGGTTTTGTGAGCTTATTTATAGTCAGAGTTCTTTTTGGTATGGGAGAAGGCCCATTAAGTGCCACTATCAACAAAATGGTGAATAATTGGTATCCACCTTCTAAAAGAGCTACTGCAGTTGGTTTAGCTAATAGTGGTACGCCATTAGGTGGCGCAATATCTGGACCAATAGTAGGATTTATAGCATTACATTTAGGATGGAGGGTATCTTTCGTAGCTATCATGATTATTGGTATTGTTTGGGCAATCTCTTGGTGGTTCTTTGCGAAAGAAAAACCTGATCGTATAGAAGAAACAACAATAGATAAAAAAGCAGAAATAGCTCCAGTTGTAACATTTAAATTAGGATTTTACTTAAAAAATCCGACTGTACTTTTCACGGCATTTGCATTTTTTGCTTATAACTATATTTTATTCTTCTTCTTAACTTGGTTTCCTAGTTATTTAGTAAACGCTAGAAATTTAAGTGTAGAAAATATGAGTTTAATTACAGTAATACCATGGTTACTTGGTTTCTTAGGTCTAGCTTTAAGTGGTATCGTATCAGATTTTGTTTATAAACACACAGTTCAAAAAGGTGTTTTATTCTCAAGAAAAGTTGTTCTTGTAGTTTGTTTATTTATCTCTGCAGTTTGTATAGGAATATCAGGTATTGTTACCACTACGGTTGGAGCAGTAACTTTAGTTGCGTTATCAGTACTATTCTTGTATTTAACTGGCGCAATATATTGGGCGATTGTACAGGATGTTGTAGATAGTAATAATGTAGGTTCAGTTGGTGGTTTCATGCATTTATTAGCTAACACAGCAGGTATTATTGGTCCTACTGTAACAGGTTATATTATTCAAACTACTGGAACTTATACAGCGGCATTTTTATTGGCAGGTGGGTTAGCAGTAGTAGCCTCAATTGCAGTTATTTTCTTTGTGAAACCAATAGCAAAGCCAGAAGAAGCATAAGCATATTTTAAAAAGGGGAATATTTAATGGATAATTTATTAGAAATAATTGAACCATTGAAAAATAAAAAAATACCAATTTCAAATGAAATAAAGATATACAAAAGTTCTTTGCACAACTATGAAGAAACAAATTTCATTATGGTTAAATATGATGGGATTAAATATATAATAGCTGTCGGAGAAGGCTCTCTATTTAATGATTTAACAGGTGAATTAATTAGAAATGACGCAAAATTATGTGACTTAAGTCATGAGAACAGATTAGTTTTAAATGATTATTTTGAGTTTACGAAACCTCAAGCTTTTGGTAGAAAACAAACAACGATAGGTCTGGGAGATAGATTAGGGGTAGCAACCCCAGGCCACGTCTTGGCAATGAATAAAACTGATGCAAAACCTATTTTTGCTCAACAAAGTATTAGAGAATTAGATTTAACAAACCGGTCAATGGAAGATGTTATAGATAAAGCAGCATTCGGAGCTATTCAAGAAGGATATGATGGCGGTTATGGAGCAGATGGAGATCATTTAAAGAAAGAAAAGGATATTGAACATGAATTAAAATTAGGAATTTCTATGCTTACTTTGGATTGTTCGGATTATATAAGAAACGATATAAACTTAGATGATGAATCCGATATTGAAAGTGCATATAATCGATTAGATGACGAGACTAGAAAATACTATGAAAATAAATATCTAGACAAAACTTTCAAAGTTAATAATGAGTCACTTGATTTTAGTAAACCAGACCTTATGAAAGTTGTTGTAGTTTATACTAAAGCACTAGAATATATGGTTCATGTTTATAAAACTTATATTAAAACTTTAGACAGAGATATCGATTTCGAAATCTCTATAGATGAAACGAAGACAATTACATCTCCATTTGATCATTTCTTTGTCGCACAAGAATTATATGACCAAGGTGTTGAGGTAACAAGTTTAGCTCCGAGATTTTGTGGAGAATTTCAAAAAGGTATTGATTATATGGGTGACATAAAACAATTTGAAAAAGATTTAAAAATTCATGCACTAATTGCTAATCACTTTCAATATAAATTAAGTATACATTCTGGTAGTGACAAATTTTCAGTATTTCCTTTAATAAATGAAAAAACTAAGGAGCTATTTCACCTTAAAACTGCAGGAACTAATTGGTTAGAAGCTATAAGATTAATATCAATATATAAACCAGAATTATATAAAGAACTACATGAATATTCTTTTGATTATTTCCCTGAAACTCAAAAGTATTATCACATTACCCCTGATATTGATAATATTACACCGATAAAAGATTTAGAAGAAGCAGAATATCGAACATACTTAGAAGATGATAATGCTCGACAAGTTTTACATGTTTCTTATGGATTATTATTAACTGCTAAAAATGAAAAACATGAATATTTATTCAAAAAAGATATATATAATGTTTTAGAAAAATATGAAGACGAATATTATCAATTATTAAATAAACATATCGGTCATCATCTAGAATTATTAAATATAATTTCTAAATAATAGAGAAAGAAAGTGAATATTATGAAGTCAATAATTTGTGAAGAACCAGGGAAAATGGTTATTAAAAATGAACAATTAAATGAAGACATTCCCGATGATCATGTTCTGATTAAAATAAAATATATAGGAATATGTGGTACTGATATTCATGCATACGGAGGGAATCAGCCATTCTTCGAATACCCTAGAATTTTAGGACATGAATTATCAGGAGAAGTGGTAAAAATAGGCGAATTAGTGAAAGATTTTCAACATGGAGATAAAGTCACAATTATTCCCTATGTATCTTGTGGATATTGTCTGTCATGTGTAAATGACAAACCTAATTGTTGTGAAAACATCGAAGTAATAGGGGTCCATAGAGATGGGGGGATGACTGGATATTTAGCTGTACCTCAGCAAAATGTTATAAAAATAAATGATTTACCTTTGAAAATGGGGGCTATGATTGAGCCATTGAGCATTGGTGCACATGGTGTCAGAAGAGCGAATATTCAGCAAGAAGAAACTGTATTAGTAGTTGGTGCTGGACCAATAGGTTTAGGTGTTGCAAGGTTTTCTAAGCTACAAGGCGCAAAAGTAATAGTTGTGGATTTGAGTGAAGAAAGGTTGGAATTTTGTCAGGAATGGTCTGAATGTGATGAAGTCATAAAATCAAATGAAAATATCATAGAGGATATTAAGACAATAAATGACGATGAATTACCAACAGTCGTATTTGATGCAACTGGTAACAAAAATTCAATGGAACAAGCATTCAATTATGTAAACCATGGCGGTAGAATTGTGTATGTAGGATTAGTTAAAGATAATATACAATTTGTAGATCCTGATTTCCATGCAAAAGAGATTACTTTAATGGCTAGTAGAAACGCTACTTTGGCAGATTTTGATTTTGTTATAAATCAAATAAGAGATGGAAAAATACAGGAAAGTTATTTCACAAAAGAACTAGGATTTGAAAATACTCTAGACTTCTTTGAACAAGGTGTTTTTAAAACAAACAAGACTGTTATAGAAATATAAAGTTGCTAGAAAGGTCACTACTTAATAAGTGAATATCAAACGATTTTAAATAGAAAACCTCACCTGTTGAAAAATCAATAGAGTGAGGTTTTGAATATGAATAGGCGGTTTATATTTTAGATATTCTTAGCTTTATTAAATATTTATTTCATTTTTAATAAATTCATAAACATTTTCAGAAAGTTGAATCCCATGTATTTTATTATTTTTTTCATTTATTTTTTCAATATCGCCTGGGACTAAAACTTCTTTAATACCATTAGATGGTTGTACTTGTTTTATTTCTTGAGTCATTTGTATCAATCTATTTGTAAAATCATCTATAGATACAAATTTTGAAGGGTCAATTAATATAAAGAAATGACCTAATTCTCTGTTTTTATTATAATCTCCATACATTTTTGTTATGTGTGGACCAAATGCAGATCCACTTAATAAAGAAGAAAAGATTTCGACAACCATAGCTAAACCGTAACCTTTAGGTCCACCAAATGGAGTTAAATATGCTACTTTATCAGGGTCATTTGTTGTATTTCCTTCAGAATCTACACCCCAACCATCCGGAATAGTTTTATTGTTATTCTGTGAGTTTAAAATTTTACCTAGAGCGACAGTACTAGTTGCGAAATCTAAAATGACATTATCATCTTTAGACATAGGAAAACCAAATGCTATAGGATTTGTACCAAAATAAGGCTCTTTTCCACCAAATGGTATTACACTACTATCAGTATGAGTCATAGCAATACCAATAAGTTTCTTGTTTGCAATTTTATCGACAAAATAAGATAAAGCACCACAGTGACTGCTGTTTTTAACAGCTACTGCAGAAATACCATTGTCTAAGCATAATTCGACACCTTTTTCTACTGCTTGATTAGATATATAATGACCAAATCCATTATCCCCGTCCATAATTCCAGTAGACTTTGATGTAGTTTCAAATTGGACTTTTGGATTAGTATTTATCCCTCCAGATGAAATTCTTTTAATATAATGTTCTAACCTAAGTACACCATGAGAATCTACTCCTCTTAAATTTGCATGTACTAAAACATCAGCAATAACTTTAGCATGTTCTTCTGGAACATCGTACTTTTGGAAAACTTTCATAGTATAATCAAATAAATCTTGATAATTGACTGTATACAAATGCTCATCCCCTTAAATTTACAGTTTATATCATAATATGGAACATTATATTATATTATGGTATGTTTAAATGTTAAAAGTTATTGTAAGCGTTGTCAATAGAAGGGATATGTTTTTATTTTGGTATATAACACACAAAGTATAATGATTTATTAAATACTATTATGTAAAAGGAATAGAATATAAATAAACCTTCTATAAGAAGATTAAATCAACTAATTAGAAGGTTTATTTTGTGAAAAACTTGTTTTAGAAGTTTTTTCAATCTATTTTTTATAATTTTTCAAGTAATATGCGCCTGCTAGGAGACCTACTGGTATACCTAAAAGTGGTGTGAAAATTGCGCTTAATACGAGTACACATACTATTAGCACTGCAGCATTGTACCAGTTAAGCTCAAGGTCTAGTAAATCATTGAAACTTTTCTTTAAAACATCTTTAATTTTCATGAAATCACTCCTATAAAACTCAATGTTTTAATATTTATAATCTATGTATATAATAACATAAAATGTAAAAGTTAAAGAGTAATTGTATATTTAAAATGTGTATAATAGCTATTTATAATTATAATATTTGTTATGTTATAATTTATATAATTGAAATAACTTAGTTACAAGGAATGGAGATAGTTTATGGCTGAACCTAAATATAAATTAATTGCTTTCCAATTAAAAGATAAAATTATAAATAATGAATATGAGTATGGTAAAACGATCCCTTCTGAGAAAAAGCTTCAAGAACAATACAATGTTAGTCGCTATACAATAAGACAAGCTATAGATTTATTAGTACAAGATGGTTATATCATAAAGAAAAAAGGTCTAGGCTCAATTGTTAGTGATAACTATTTGAAAAAAACAAATCATGATACTTCTACCAAAAAAATCGGTGTAATCGTTACATATCTTTCTGATTATATTTTCCCAAGTATAATTAGAGGAATCGAAAAAATATTAGGTGCTAATGGTTATTCTCTTATATTAGCGAGTACGAATAATACACATGCTGGTGAGCGACGTTGTCTTGAGATGATGATAGAACAAGGTGTTCAAGGTTTGATTGTTGAACCGACGAAGAGTAATGTGTTTAACCCTAATTTATCTTTTTATTCGTTATTAAAAAGTAAAGAAATACCTGTGCTAATGATTAATGCTTGCTATGAAGAGTTAAACATTCCTTATATAAGTATTGATGACACAAAATCTGGATTTCTTGCGACTTCTTATTTATTAGATGAAGGTCATGATGACATTGTTCTAATAACTAAAATAGATGATATGCAAGGTAAGTTTCGTATGAAAGGGTATATAGAAGCTTTTGAGGATAAAGGTGCGATATTTAAAGGTGAAAATATCTTTACTTATACAACTGAGACAAAAGATAAAGTTCTAGATTTAATCATAAAAGAGTTATTAAATCATGAAATCAATCCGAGTGCCTTTGTTTGTTATAACGATGATATTGCTTATTCATTTATAAAGCGTTTAAAAGAAAATGGAAAATGTGTACCTGATGATTACTCCGTAGTTGGGGAAGACAACTCTATTTTAAGTCAACTCGAAGATATATCACTTACAACTACTTCTCACCCTCAAGAAAACCTTGGAGTAGAAGCAGCACGATGGATGATAAAGGCTATAAATTCTGGTCAAATTGGAGAAACGACTATTATGGATACAGAAATTATAATAAGAAATAGTGTTAAAAAGAGAAATGCTTAAGTTTTGTACTTAAGTATTTTTTTTTGCGTTTATTACATATATGGACAAATAAAAATTATATTTGACATGTACGGTCAAGTGGTGGTATATTTCTTTTTGAAAACGATTGCAAGAGGGAGGCGGTATTTTGAATCAAGGTAAAATTCATACAGAAATATCGAACGGTGAGATATCTATCGGTATCGAATTGGGTTCAACTAGGATTAAGACAGTGGCCATCGATACTAACTTTGAAACGATAGGATCTGGATATTTTGAATGGGAAAATGAATTCAAAGATGGGTATTGGACTTATTCAATTAATGATGTCTGGATAGGTTTACAAAAAAGTTATAAATCAATGACAGATGACATTGAATCAAAATATAATGTGACGATTAAAAAAGTGAAATCTCTAGGGATAAGCGGAATGATGCATGGATATTTAGCGTTTGATAAAAACGATGACTTGCTTGTGCCGTTTAGAACTTGGAGAAATTCATATACTGAAGAAGCAGCAAATAAATTAAGAGATTATTTTCAGTTTAATATACCTGAACGTTGGAGTATAGCGCATTTATACCAAGCTATTTTAAATGAGGAACAACACGTCAAAGACATTCAATTTATAACAACTTTAGCTGGATACATTCACTGGTATTTAACAGAACAGAAAGTATTAGGTGTAGGCGATGCTTCAGGTATGTTTCCAATTGATCAAAATACTAAAAAATATGACCAAGAAAAATTGAATCAGTTTGATGAACTTATCAAAGATAAACAATTTGAATGGGATATTGAATCAGTCTTACCAAAAGTTCTAACAGCAGGTACAAATGCAGGTTGTTTAACAGAACAAGGCGCTAAGTTATTAGACCCTACAAATAATTTAGAACCAGGTGTGCCACTTTGCCCTCCTGAAGGTGACGCAGGTACTGGTATGGTCGCTACTAATAGTGTTGAAAAGAAAAAAGGCAATATATCGGCTGGTACGAGTGCATTTGCAATGCTTGTATTAGACCAACCTTTAAGCAAAGTACATCCAGAAATAGATATTGTGACAACACCATCTGGGGATTTAGTCGCAATGGTTCATACAAACAATTGTACTTCAGACATTAATGCTTGGGTGAATTTGTTTGAAGAGACTTTTGAAGTAATGGGTGTGGAAGTCGATAAAAACCAACTTTATGAACGACTATTTAATCATACGCAACATGCAGATGAGCAAAATGGGAACTTATTATCTTATGGATATATATCAGGTGAAAACATTACAAAAATAAACAAAGGCATACCTATTTTCTTGAGACCAACAGATAGCCAATTCAATTTAGCAAACTTTATGAAGACGCATATTATGTCAGCGTTTAGCACATTGAAAATCGGCGTAGATATTCTTAAAGAAGAAGAGAAAGTACTTATCGATTCATTTGTTGTTCATGGAGGCATTTTTAAGACAGAAGAAATTGCACAACGTATATTAGGCGCAGCTTTAAATAGTTCAGTTGAAGTGTTAAAGACGGCTAATGACGGTGGCGCATGGGGGATGGCTATACTTGCAAGATATATGGTCAACAACGATAGCCTATTACCATTAAATCAATATTTAGAAGAGAACATATTCGGACAACAAGAAGGTAGTGTTATTCAACCATCTGAAAAAGATGTAGAAGAATATGAACAATTTATAACTGAATATAAAAAAGGTTTAGAAATAGAAAGAAAAGCATCTCAATTTATTCGTTAGGAGTGTAAACATGTTAGAAAAATTAAAAAAAGAAGTGTTTGAAGCAAACCTCGAATTACCAAGAAGAGAACTCATTAAATATACATGGGGTAATGTCAGTGCAATCGACAGAGAAAGTAATTTATTCGTCATTAAACCAAGTGGCGTCGATTACGATGTAATGACTGCAGATGACATGGTCGTTTGTAATTTAGATGGCGAAGTAATCGAAGGTGAATTAAATCCCTCTTCAGACATGCCTACACACGCGGTGTTATATAAATCATTCAAAGATATTGGCAGCATAGTTCATACACATTCTACTTGGGCAACGATTTGGTCACAAGCCGGATTAGATGTACCTGTTTATGGAACGACACATGCTGATACATTCTTTGGACCAGTTCCATGTGCAAGGCATTTAACAGAAGAAGAGATTAATAAAAATTATGAACATGAAACAGGAAACGTCATTGTTGAAACTTTTGAAGAAAGAAATATAAATCCAAATGAAGTTCCAGGAGTACTCTTACATGGTCACGCACCATTTGTTTGGGCAGAAAATGCAGAGAAAGCTGTAATGAATGCGGTAGTACTAGAAGAAGTATGTAAGATGAATTTATTTACACTTCAATTAAATCAAGAAAG
The DNA here is from genome assembly GCF_022386955.1 of Mammaliicoccus sp. A-M4. Taxonomy (NCBI): domain Bacteria; kingdom Bacillati; phylum Bacillota; class Bacilli; order Caryophanales; family Staphylococcaceae; genus Mammaliicoccus; species Mammaliicoccus sp. A-M4. The sequence continues at coordinate 33,195 of NZ_JAJNHH010000006.1, read as the reverse complement.
CGAACACTTACCAAATAGAATCTTGAATAAACATTATGAAAGAAAACATGGAGAAAATTCATATTACGGACAATAATCTAAAGGAGGAAAATAAAAATGAGTAATCAAAAAGAATTTTGGTTTTTTGTAGGATCACAAGAGTTATATGGGGACGAAGCATTAAATCAAGTGAAAGCCAATGCTCAAACAATTGTAGACACTTTAAATAAAGAAGGAAGCTTACCTTATCCAATTAAATTAAAAGAAGAGTTAGCAATATCACAAGATGTAATTACATCAGTTATGAAAGAAGCTAACTACAAAGATGAAGTACAAGGTGTTATCACATGGATGCATACATTCTCTCCAGCAAAAATGTGGATTAGAGGTACACGAATTTTACAAAAACCGCTTCTACACTTTGTTACTCAATTTAATAATCATATTCCATGGGACACAATTGATATGGATTACATGAACTTACACCAATCAGCACATGGTGATAGAGAATATGGTTACATAAATGAAAGATTAAAGAAAAATAATGAAGTAATCGTTGGTCATTGGCAAGAAGCTGAAGTACAAGAACAAATTAGTCGTTGGATGAATGTAGCATATGCATACAACGAAAGCTTCAATATCAAAGTTGCGAGATTCGGAGACAATATGAGAAATGTTGCTGTGACAGAAGGCGATAAGATAGAAGCTCAAATTCAATTAGGTTGGACAGTAGATTATTTCGGAATTGGTGACTTAACATCAATTGTTAATGAAGTTTCTGAACAAGAAGTAAATAACTTATTCGATGAATATAAAACGTTATACGACTTTGATTATGGTGACTATGAAGTGAGCGACTGGGAAAGTTCAGTTAAAGAACAAATCAAATATGAAATTGCCATTAAACGATTTTTAGATACAGGTGGTTATACAGCATTTACTACTAACTTTGAAGATTTATATGGCATGGAACAATTACCAGGCTTAGCAGTTCAAAGATTGAATGAACAGGGATATGGCTTTGCTGGAGAAGGAGATTGGAAAACTGCAGCTTTAGATAGGTTATTAAAAGTGATGTCTCACAATACGCAAACAGGTTTCATGGAAGATTACACATATGAAATGAGATCAGGGCGTGAAGCAATACTTGGTTCACATATGTTAGAAGTAGATCCTACTTTAGCAAAAACAAAACCAAAAATTGTCGTAAACCCACTTGGTATTGGAGGCAAAAATGACCCAGCTAGATTAGTATTTGACGGAGAAGCTGGAGAGGGCGTAATTGTATCTATTTCAGATATGGGAACTCATTTTAGAATGTTAATCAATGAAGTAGAAGCTTTTGTTCCAGAAGAAGCGGCTCCTCATTTACCAGTTGCACGTGTGATTTGGAAAGTAAAACCAGGTTTTCATGAAGGTATAAAAGAATGGATCACTCAAGGTGGCGGTCACCATACAGTCATATCTTTAAGCTTAACAAAAGAACAAATCGTAACTTTAGCAACATTGTTTAACCTGGAATATAAGTTAATTAACTAGGCAAATTCGATAATTTAATTCAAATCTCAATAACAAAGGGGAATGAAAATGGGAGATAAAAAGCCAAAGACAGGTTTAATATATGCATTTGGTGCTTTCGGAGGATTTTTATTTGGATATGATATCGGTATTATAAACGGAGCTTTACCAGGAATTAAAGAAACATGGGAAATCAGTCCATTACTAGAAGGAACAATTACTTCAATACTATTTTTAGGTGCAATGATTGGTGCAGTTTCAATGGCGCCATTAGCTGATAAATGGGGCAGAAAAATGATGATTCTAATTACAGCAATTATCTTCGCTGTTGGATCATTAGCTTGTGGTTTTTCAGGGAATCCAGAAATATTAATTGTTTCTAGATTTATACTAGGTATTTCAGTTGGTTCGGCTTCGGCTCTCGTACCAATGTACATGGGAGAAATATCTCCACCAGTCATTAGAGGTAAAATATCTGGTTTGAACCAATTGATGATAACAATCGGTATGCTTATATCTTATGGTGTGAACTATGCATTTATAGGTGTCTTTGAAGGTTGGAGATGGATGCTAGGAGGCGCAGTTGTACCAGCAATTGTACTCTTCATAGGCGCATTTATTTTACCAGAATCACCTAGATACCTAATTAAAAAAGGACTTACAGATTTAGCATTAAGTAATTTGAAGAAAATTAGAACAGAACGTGAAGCAGAAAGAGAATATAGAGAAATATTACAAATTAATGAAACAATCAGTAAAGAACAGAAGAAATTCAAACTTACAAAAGCTGTTACATTTTCAGTGTTTGTCGGTTGTTGTGTAACATTTTTACAACAAATACAAGGTGCAAATACAATTTTCTACTACTCATCACAAATACTTGGGGATGTGTTTGGATCAACAATCAGTGGTGTAATTTCAACAGTGGGTGTCGGTGTTGTCTTCGTGCTAGCAACAATTGTGACATTGATATTTGTAGATAAGTTTAATAGAAAAACATTATTTATGTCCGGATCAATAGGAATGGGACTATGCTTATTATTAGTAGGTATTATTTATCCATATACAAATGACGGACATATGTGGGCAATATCACTCGTATTTATTTTTATATGCGTATATGTCATATTTTATGCATATTCTTGGGCAGCAGTTACTTGGATTGTAGTAGGAGAACTGTTCCCAAGTGAAGCAAGAGGGATGGCGACAGGAATAGCGTCAATGGTTAACTGGTTAGGAAATATCGTAGTCGCATTATTCTTCCCTGTACTTATGCAAAGCATTGGATTAAGTAATATATTCTTTATGTTTGCGGGTATATGTGTGATAGGTTTCTTATTCTCTAAATATGTATTATATGAAACAAAAGGAAAAACACTAGAAGAAATCGAATTATACTTAGATGACCGTATGAATGAACCAGCGGAATCAAATGCATAAAATAGATAATGAATAAAATGAGAGCTCTCTTCAACGTAGACACTGAAAAGTGGAAACAATGAAGAGAGTTTTTTGATGGTGGAAGATTTGGGAGCGGATGTTGCAAGACGAGTGCCACGTGCAATATAAAGGGTTAGGATGTTGCAAGACAAGTACCACGTGCAATATAGAGTGTTAGAATGTTGCAAGACGGGCTCCACGTGCAACATTGTGATATCGTAAATCATTTCAAAGCCCTTTTATTATGTGCTTTGTCTTTTAGAAACAACAATATTAAAAATTAGCCATATTAATTGTAGTAAAAATGGGAAAATGAATGCTAGAAATAATATACCAATATTAACCCATTTTAATTCTATAGTTTGAGTGACACCTCCAGCATCTTGATCTCTAAACCATAAAAATAATGAAATAGCAGTGAAAGAAGCCAGTTCAAAAATACTAACAATCCACCATAAAACCCAAGATAGTTTCATAACTGTCACCTCAATATACTCTATTTATAAAATAAGGATACATATCGAATGATACTATTTTAAAAATAGCAAATAAAGTCAAGATTTAATGAATTTAAATAGCTAATATAATATCTAGAGGAGGTGATTACTTTGAAATATGATACTATCATTCAAAAAACAATTAATTGGATTGAAAATAACTTACACGAAGATATTTCTTCTACTGATATATCAAGCGTTGCAGGATTTTCAAAATATCATTTTCATAGAGTGTTTTTGTCATTTACCGGTATGTCTTTTGCTAATTATATCAGAATACGAAGACTCACAAATGCTGCTAATTTATTAATTAATACTGAAGAGAAGATAATAGACATAGCATTTTATTATCAATTTGAATCACAAGAATCTTTTACGAGAGCTTTTAGAAAATATTATGGTTTACCACCTGGACGATACAGAAAGTTGATGACTAATGTAAATAGAAAAAAGGAGGATTTTATAATGAATAATGAAATTAAAGGTTGGTTTATTAGTGGCAGTGATCCTTTTGATTATGAAATGGGAATAGATCATACAAATGTATATCAAGGTAAAGCATCAGGTTTTTTAAAATCAAAAAATGGTAGAAAGCCAAATGGTTTTGCCACAATGATGCAACAGTTTAGTGCCAAATCATATAAAAATAACCGAATGAAATTATCAGCTTTTATTAAAACTGATAATGTTCAAGAAACTGTTGGGTTGTGGATGAGAATAGATAATAAGTCAGAAGACATATTACAATTTGACAATATGAGTGATCGCCCAATTGTTGGTACAAATAATTGGAATATATATTCGATTGTTCTTGATGTACCAGATAGTAGTGAAATAATATCTTTTGGATTATTATTACAAGGATCAGGTAAGGCTTGGATTGATGGTATACGTTTTACGAGTGTAGATAAAAATACTCCTTCAACTAACATGAATTTGGACCGTGTACTTTTAGATAAACCAATTAATTTAACATTTGAAGATTGAAAATACTTTAATTTACGGTGCTGTTTTATTTGTAGTTTTAGGAATTATTATTCAATCATTTAACATATTCTTTGATTAGAATGTACATTCACATTCTATCCTCTATATTTGTTTACTTAATTCTTTTCAAGGGAATTATTTAATAAAAAGGGAGGTCATTTTGTGAATAAGTTATTTATTAATGGTCAGTTTGTTGAAAGTAAATCTACTGAAGATTTAGATGTTATTAACCCTGCGACTGAAGAGGTTATCGATACAGTGACTTTAGCGAATGAAGATGATGCTGAGAAGGCTATTAAAGGTTCTAATGCTGCTCAGTTGGAATGGGAAAAGGTTAATATTATTAAACGTGCAAAAATAGTTGAGGCATTGGCTGAAAAACTTGAGAAAAACAAAGATGAACTTGCTAAAATTTATGTAGAAGAGCAAGGTAAAATATATAGTTCTGCTATTGGAGAAATTGATAAGTCTATTGAATATATTAAATATATGTGTAGCTTAGCTAGAAAGAATAACGGTGAGGTTCTTCAAAGTGAGGTTGAAAATGAAACTGTTATTCTTACTAAAAAACCTGTAGGGACAACTGTCGGTATTATTCCATGGAACGCACCAATATTTGTATTAATGAGAAAGCTTATTCCGGCTCTTGTTACAGGTTGTTCTATTGTTGTAAAACCAAGTGAAGAAACACCTTTCGGAACTTTCAAAATAGCTGAATATATCCAAGAAACAGATATACCAGATGGCCTTGTTCAAATTTTAACGGGTACTGGCTCAGATGTCGGCAATTATCTATCTCAAAGTAAAAATGTAGATTTTATTTCTATTACGGGCAGTATCGGTGCTGGAAAATCTGTTATGGAGAATGCAGCTAGTAATGTTAAAGGTGTAAACTTAGAACTTGGTGGTAAAGCACCAGCGATTGTAACGAAAAATGCAGATTTAGAAAAAGCTGCTGAATACATTGTACAAGCAAGAATTAATAATAGTGGTCAAGTATGTACATGTCCTGAGCGTATATATGTTGAAAAAGACGTATTCAATGACTTTTTAGAAATCGTTAAGCGTAAAATGAAAGACGTTCGCCCTGGAGATCCTAATGATAAAGAAACAACGATGGGATCGATGATTAACCAAAAACAATTATCAGCAGTAGATGACAAGGTACAAACTGCCATTAAGGAAGGTGCGAAAGTAGAATTAGGTGGTAATATAATAGATCGTAAAGGATTCTTCTATGAACCAACAGTGTTAACGAATTTATCTAAAGATTCTGTAGCGATGAAAGAAGAAATCTTTGGACCAGTATTACCGATTGTTAGTTATGACGCTTTCGACGAAGCCATAGATGAAGCGAACAATACTGAATATGGTCTTTCTTCTTATATATTTACTGAAAACCTAAAAGAAGCAATGTTAGCAAGTGAAAGATTAAAATTCGGAGAAGTATATGTTAATTGTGAAGCAGAAGAAGCAATTGTAGGTTATCATGCAGGATGGCGTCAATCAGGATTAGGTGGCGCAGATGGTATTAACGGATTTGAAGAATATTTAAATACGACAGTAACTTATATACGTTATGAATAAAATGAGTTAGGTATGAGAACTTTTTTAAAAAATTCAGGCTGAGACATTTATTAATGTCTCAGCCTAATTTATTTGTAACGCTAAATAATTAGATTTTGGAACTCTTTCTCTTAACTAAAGCGAGGATTGATAATATTAATATACTACCAATAATAACCCAGCCAAAGGATAAATAGATAACCATAATTCCAGGAATATCTTCTTTAAAAGAGATGAGGTTAGGGTATTTTGGGTTCGTTCCATTTGAAGCTATATACCTTGTAACGCCTAAGTAAACAAGGTGAAATAGTATGTTAACCCAAAGTGAGCCACTACAGTATTTGTATAACTGTAATGCAATACCAAATGTAAATATAAGAATAACGTAAGATATATTTATATCTAGAGATTTATTTAGGACGAAGCTCGTCACTGTTGTTGAGAACGTTGCTATACAAACAAATAATATTGGTTGAAGAAATATTGTAACGATAAAACGGAATTTTTTACTTAACTCGTTTAATACTAAACCACGTATAAAAACCTCTTCAGGAAATGCTTCATATAAAAAAGCAGTAACAATATTTAATAATATAGCTGAGATAACTCCAGAAGATAAATTGAACTGAATGTCTCTAATTAATCCAAGCTGATAAGCAGATAATAACCCTAAAACAACTAATATAAAAGGCGTTAAAATAGCTACTAATGTATATTTAGTAACTTTAAATTGAGTTAATGATAAAGATTTTAATATAACTTTATTTTTTCTTGAAATAATGAATAATGTTATTAATGTTGCTAATGAAAAGACAACACCTTGTACTATTACAGTCATATTCCAAGATAATAAATTTTGTTCATGAAAGAAATTACCGATAATACTTGAAAGAGAAAGTAATAATGAAGCTAATAACGCATACCATATAAGGCTAAGAAGACTAAAGTTTTTAGACATGAAAATTTTCTCCCTTATGAATATATTGATTTTGCATTGAGTAATTAAATTATTTTTTCTTTATTAAGAAGTATAACTTAAACCAGATTTGTTTTATATGTTGTGTTAAAATTTATAGTAAGTAAACGTTATCATATAAAGAATAGGGGTAAGGTAATGGCTTTTAATATTGAAACTTTAGATAAAGATAAAAATATTGATTTAATAACAATTTATGATGATTATTCAGAAATAAAATTCACGAACTTTGGTATGAGAATAGTCGATTGGAAAGTTAATGGTAGATTTATTGTTTTAGGGCCGGATGCACAAGATGACTTAATTCAATATTATGAAGAAAATCCATATTTTTTTGGTGCTACTATAGGTAGATACGGTGGCAGAATTGATGGTGGAAAGTTTGAGTTAAACGATCAAATGTATGAATTAGAACAAAATGACTCTGAGCATAATTTACACGGTGGTTCTAACGGATTACATACTCAAATTTGTGATTATGAAATTATAAATGATGATGAAGCGGTCACTATCATATATAATGCTGAACTGTTATCAAAAAATGATCATTTCCCAGGTGATATTCAAATTAAAGTCTTCCATCGTTACGATTTATCAAAAATGGAGTGGACGATTAATTACGAAGCTACTAGTACAGAGGATACATTATTTAATCCAATGAATCATGTATACTTTAATTTAAATAAAATTGAACAAAGAATTGATAATCACGAAATTAAAAATGAAAATCTTCAAATGTACACATTGAATGACAAACAAATTGTTAAAAATGAAGAAACAGTAAATCTTAATGAAACGATTGATAAAAAATATTTATCTTTTAAAGATATATTCGAAAGTGGTTTGAATCAAATAGAGAAATATAATGGAATAGACCATCCAATCAAAATAAATGAGGATACATTCACAGTAACAAATGGAGAAATGGAAGTTAGTATGACGACAGATAATGACGTCGTTGTTCTATTTACATTAAACGAAGTAGACTGGAATGACAGTAAAAATAGTATAGTCGAACACGGAGGCTTTACATTAGAAGCCCAATCCATTCCTGATGACATCCATTTATATGGTGAAAAAGCACCATCTATATTAAGAAAAGGAAAAACGTATAAAAGCGAGACAAGTTATAAGGTGAATGTAATCTAGTAAATTTAAATAACATACCAACATAAAAAAACTGACCTCATACTCAAATTGAGGTCAGTTTTTTTATGTTCTAATTATGCTCTAACATCTTTTACAATTTTACCGTCTATAGCTACGACTTTAATCTTGTTTGGATCTCTCAATACTGCGATATCCTCTAATGGGTTTTGTTCTAGTAAAATAAAGTCGGCTTTTTTACCTTCTTCGATTGTACCGAGTTCATCATCGTATCCTAAACATTCTGCAGCAACTTTAGTGGATGATACGATTGCTTCCATTTCAGTCATACCGTGCTCAACCATAAGCTCTAACTCTCTAAGGTTTGTACCGTGTTTGAATACACCTGCATCTGTGCCCATCGCGATTTTAACACCTGCTTGATGTGCTTTTTTGAAACTGTCGATATGATCTTGCATAACTTGTTTTGATTTATTGATTGAGTTTTCACTCATACCTAATTCAGTTGCGAATTCAATAACTGAAAGTGGAGCGAGTAGTGTTGGAACAAGATACATATCTTTTTCTTTCATGAGTTTAACAGCTTCATCGTCTAAATAAATACCATGTTCAATTGAATGGATACCCGCTTCAATACATTGTTTAACGCCTTCTAAACCTTGAGCGTGCGCCATTACTTTACGATTATTTCTAAATTGTGCTTCTTCTACAATAACTTTTAATTCTTCTAATGAAAATTGTGTGTAGTCTGGATGATCGGTAGCACTTGTTACGCCACCTGTTGCATGTACTTTAAGCACATCTGCTCCAGCTCTTAACATTTCACGAGCTTTTTTACGTACTTCCTGTACACCGTCACAAATTCCATTTGGCATACCTGGATATCCATCTTGTAAAATTGGTAGTTGGATGCCAGATTTAGTATAGCTATCACCATGACCTCCTGTAATAGTTAATGCGTTCACACTAATTTGTAAGCGAGGTCCTAACACTAACCCGTCATTGACAGCTTCTTTTACGCCTAAATCCGCACCTAATGCATCTCGAACTGTTGTTACACCAGCATCAACTGTGCGTTTTAAATGATCCATTGCTTTATAGAAATTATATGAAAATGGAGTAGATAAACGGTTTTCAAGTGGTTCCATTTCTAGCATCACATGTACGTGGCTATCTATCATACCAGGCAATAAATATTGTCCTTTACCATCTAACGTATCTTCACCACTTAAATTTTGACCAATTTTAGTGATTACACCATTTTCGACTTTGATATCAACATTTTGTTGAACTTCATTCCCTGTACCATCAATTAAATTTATATTTTTTACAATCATGTTTTTTCCTCCTATGTTGTTAAATAAAGTTCATAAGAATAGATGTCAGAATAACAGAAGCTACTGTTACCGTCGTGAATCCGCCGATAATCATTGGACTCAGTAACTCGTTAAATACATCTTCACGTTCATCCTTATCGTCTGTAACTGAGCGACTTACTTCTTCACATAAAATAAAATCTCCCGGGAAACCATAAAGTGCTGTTAAAGCAACAGGTAACGCTTTAGTCGGTCTCCAACCGATTAATTTCGCTCCAACATAACCCCCGATTAAAATTCCGATTGTACCGATGATAAGAATAGAAAGGATAGCAGGTAGGTACGCCCAAAGATCTTGAGGTTTGATACCACCCATTGAACCGATAACAATTAAAATAATTGTAACCATCATAATAGTGAACGATTGGTTATGTTGCATTTCTTTTTCTTCGAACAAGCCAATTTTTAAACCTATTACCCCGAATAGTAGGCTAAGAAGTGTATAGTGGATACCTGTAACACTACCAATAATGAAAGCAAGACTTGCTAAGAAGAACATAATAAATAATCTAATGACGTTATTTTGTAACAAAGGATTTTTGTTAAAAATATTTTCTTTTTTAGTTTTATCTTTATCAGAAATTGTTGCGACATTTTTATCATGTTCACGATTCTTAAGATAATAACGTGAATAACGTTTCATTAATATAGCACTTAGAGGCATACCAATTACGCCTTGTAATGCCTGAACAATTGCAGGTAATACAATTAAATTAGCTAAACCTAAGTCTTGTAACTTTTCAACTGTAATAAGTAGAGCTACAATACCGCCTGCAATAGGTCCTACACCAGAAGCTGCAGTACGAAAATCGAACATTAACGATACAAAAACAAGAATTAATGTTGTAGAACCGATAATACCGAATACAGAAATAACAACAGCTTTCCATTGTGATTTTAGAATGTGTAACGGCATCATTGTCCCCATATGCATAATAACTGGTCCAATAACAAGCGCACCAAGCGAAGGTAATATGGCGTTATCTAAAATTTTCTCAGGTAATACTCCGGCCCATGTTAATAACAAATAACTGACCATTGCTGTTAATAACATTGGAACACGCGCTTTAGTTAAATAAGAGATGATTTCTCCTAAAACAATTAGTGCAAATAAAATAGTTGCTGAAATTAGTGGTTCGCTCACCATAACCTTCACTTCCTTTTCTTTATAATGAAATCGATTTTAGCACATAAGAATACATTAGTTAATAGTATATTCTAAATATTTAGAATATATAGATAAATATTACACTTATAATTTGATTTCATATTTATAAAGAATAGAAATAGTAATATTATGAATGAGAATAGAGCGAGTGAGGATGCTTAGTTAGAAAAATTTGTAGATGAAGATGCCCTTATTGTCAATTCTTCGCAAACGTGTCAACCAAACCTTTTATACATACAAAAACAGGCGAACCCATATAACATGAAGGGCTCACCTGTTTATTCTATAAACTATTAATGTTTAGCAGTTTTTCTGTTTTTATTAATGTAATATACGCTTACTAATAAGATAATCCATAATGGTGAATACATCAAAGCTGTTCTTGTATCTTCTGCTAAGAATAAAACGACGAGTACAAATGCGAAGAAGATTAATGACAAGTATGATCCGATAACACCAAATGGGTTCTTGAATTTTGATTTTTTGTGTAATGCTGCATCTTCTCTTCTATATTTTATATAACAAATTAAAATTACTGACCAAATAAAGATGAAGAATATTGTTGCAAGTGTTGTGACGAGTGTAAATACATCGTCTGGAATAAAGTAATTTAATATTGCAGCGAAGAATAATACTACGCCTGAGAAAATCAGAGCAGGATATGGTACACCGCGTTTGTTTGTTTTGCTTAAGCCTTCTGGTGCATGTCCTGTTTGACCAAGTCCATAAACCATGCGGCTATTACTAAATAATCCGCTGTTTGCAGCACTTGCTGCTGATGTTAATACAACAAAGTTTACAATACCTGCAGCTGCTGGTATACCTGCTAATACGAATAAATTAACGAACGGGCTTTCTGTTGCAGAAACTTTATTCCAAGGTGTAATACTCATAATAATGAGCAAACTTAATACGTAGAAAATTAATATACGGATACCTATTGAATTCACAGCTTTAGGTAAATTCTTTTCAGGATCTTTCGTTTCTCTAGCTGTTACACCTACAAGTTCAATACCTACAAAGCTGAACACCGCCATTTGAAAGGCGAGTAAGAATCCCATCGGACCATTCGGGAAGAAACCACCGTGTGTGTATAAGTTATGGAACCCAGATTGAATACCAGTAGTTGATTTGAAACCAGTAAATATTAACCAGAATCCAATCACTATTAATAACACAATAGCGATTACTTTAATTAATGCGAACCAAAATTCGATTTCGCCAAATAATTTAACTGTTAATAAGTTTAAACCTAATAAGATGACTACAGTTGCGATAGCAGAAACGTAAGAGGGTATACTTGGATACCAAAATTGTATGTATTTTGCTACTGCGGTAATATCTGCAATACCTGTTGCTACCCAACAGAACCAATAAGTCCAACCAGTTAAAAATCCAAATAAATGTCCTATATAATGTTCGGCTATATCTGTGAACGAATTATATTCACTGTTAGATAATAGTAACTCTCCTAATGCTCTCATCATTACAAATAGGAAAAATCCTATAATAATATATACTAATAAAATTGATGGACCGGCTAATGAAATACTTTTACCAGCTCCAAGAAACAGGCCAGTACCAATTGCGCCACCAATTGCAATCAACTGAATATGTCGACTGGACATACTCCGTTGTAACTCATGATTATCCATTTATTTCAGCTCTCCTTAATCTTAAAAAACACATGTGAAAATTTGTATAACAAATTTCAATATAAAAAGCATTATACTACGAAATTTAGAAAAAAACAGAAGAAATTATATTTATACATTGTTTACAATATTTTTAAGGATTAGAACCATGTCAATGTAAGCGTTTAATATAGTAATTTTTAATCAATTGTGATAGACAACGTATAAATAACATTAAATGTACATAAATATTACTAGGATAATCATGAAAATATCTATTTTAATATTGAAAAATCAGAGACATAAACCCAATATTTAAAATAGCTTACTTCTACATAGATACTATACAAAAATGAAATACAGTCCGATAAAATAAAAATATCGAACCGCAAACGCGAAATACAGTCCGATAAAATAAAAATATCGAACCGCAAACGCGAAATACGGTCGATAAAATAAAAATATCGAACCGCAAACGCAAAATACAGTCCGATAAAATAAAAATATCGAACCGCAAACGCGAAATACAGGTCGATAAAATAAAAATATCGAACCGCAAACGCAAAATACAGTCCGATAAAATAAATTATCGAACCGCAAACGCAAAATACGGTCCGATAAAATAAAAATATCGAACCGCAAATAAAAAAGCTGAGGCATAAAATGTATGCCTCAGCTTAACCAGTATATTATTTTCTGTCCCAATATCTTGCGCGATCAAATGCTTTTACGATTGTTTCTGGTTCGTCAGATACAAATACACCAGGAGCATCAATTTTTAATTTTGCATTTCCTAATCCTTGGGATGCTGCTTTGTTTACAATCAATGGTTTATTGTGTTTGTAAGTGAGCTCAACGAATTCTTCTACTTGAGGCTTAATGTCACTGCCGTCTGATAATACGATTGTACTATCGAATAATGTTGAATGTGCAGTGTCAAATGTCTCAGTAATACCAAAGTTTTCGCTTAAGTTCTCAGGATATTGACCTACAAATGCATAGTTTAAGTCGTTTTCAGCAAATGTTTTCGCGTAAGATTTTAATGTGTCTACATCGATATTTCCATTTACTAATACTGCAACTGAATGTGCTGCAATTGGAATATCATATTTTTCCATTGTTAATTGGCTATCTTTCGCATCAGATTGAACTTCTTCATTTTCTTCAGGAACTTCAACGCCAACGTTTTTCGCAACTCGTTCTGCTAATGTGCGATCGACTTTATTTAATTGGTTTACAGCGTTTTGTTTAACCATTATAGAATTACACATACCAATTTCGAATGAGAAACCATCAACAGTATGGTCATATTCTGCTTGGCTTAAACTGTTTAAATAAAGTTTTGCTTGGCTATAATAATCTTTAAAGCTTTCGCTTCGTTTTCGTATTTTATGACCTTCAACTTTTTCTTGATAGTGTTCATAACCGCCTTCTTCTTTCGGAGTAGGATGTGGGTCGTTATTGTTTAATGCATTTTTATGATAAGCAACTTGTCCAGAGTTGATATTCATTTGATGCATTGCATCTCTTTGGTTGTTATGAACTTCATTTACAGGTCTATTAATTGGTATTTGATTAAAGTTTGGTCCACCTAATCTTGAAATTTGCGTATCTGTGTATGAGAATAAACGACCTTGTAATAATGGGTCATTTGAAAAGTCGATACCTGGAATAATATGACCTGGATGGAATGCTGCTTGTTCTGTTTCATCGAATACGTTTGAAACGTTACTATTAAGCGTCATTTTACCTACAACTTCAATTGGTACTTGGTCTTCTGGCCAAATTTTTGTAGGGTCTAAAATATCAAAGTCAAAGTCGAATTCTTGCTCTGGTTTAATAACTTGTAGCGCTAATTCCCATTCAGGATAGTCACCTTTTTCAATAGATTCATAAAGATCTTTACGGTGGAAGTCTACGTCTTTACCGTGAAGGATTTGTGCTTCGTCCCAAACTAATGATTCTAATCCGTGTAATGGTTTCCAATGGAATTTCACGAAGTAAGATTGTCCTTCACTGTTAACAAGGCGGAACGTGTGTATACCAAAACCTTCGATTTGTCTAAAGTTTTTAGGAATACCACGGTCACTCATAGCCCAAACTGTAGTATGCGTACTTTCTGGATTTTGCGCAAAGAAGTCCCAAAATGTGTCATGTGCAGTACCACCTTGTGGCATCTCATTATGAGGTTCAGGTTTAACTGCATGAATTAAGTCAGGGAATTTTATAGCATCTTGAATAAAGAATACAGGAATATCGTTACCTACTAAATCGAAAATACCTTCATCAGTATAGAATTTTGTCGCAAATCCGCGCACGTCTCTTACAGTGTCTGGTGAACCTTTAGAACCTTGAACTGTTGAAAATCTTACAAATACGGGTGTCGTTTTCTCAGGATGAGTTAGAAAGTCGGCTGAAGTATATTGTGACAAGTCTTTATAAACTTGGAATTCACCGTGGGCACCGAAACCCCTAGCATGTACAATACGTTCTGGAATACGTTCATGGTCAAAGTGCATGATTTTTTCTCTAAAATGAAAGTCCTCTAGTAAACTAGGACCACGTTCACCAACTGTTAACGTGTTTTCATCTTCACTCACTTTAACGCCATTATTTGTCGTCATTGCCTTACCGTCATTGCTTTTAGTTACTTCATCAATTTGTTCTTTCTTTTTGTTACTCAACTCTAAGCCCCCCCCTAAATATATGATATTAATGTTATTCCCGTTAAAAATTTTAAGAAACATTTATATAGGAAGAATAAGGAATTTTCAAAATATAACGACGCTTCCTCTATTAGTGGAAAATAGTTGTATCGATATGAAAGCGTATACAATATACAATTGAATTACAAATCAAAGGGGGAAGAAAAAATGAAAAATATTTTATTAGCATGTTCAGCAGGAATGTCTACAAGTCTTTTAGTAACTAAGATGGAAGAAGCGGCTGAAAAGCAAGATATAAATGTAAATATAAAAGCGATGTCTAGTGACAATGCTTTCCACTCACTTGAAGATTATGATGTGTTATTAATAGGTCCACAAATGAGATTTATGAGAAAGAAATTTTTAAAAGCAGCTGAAGACAAAGGTCTTAATTTACCAATTGAAGCAATTGATTCCGTTAGTTATGGAAGAATAGATGGTGAAGGCGTATTAAAACAAGCTTTATCATTACTGGAAGAGTAGGTGATAAATATGCAAAATACATTTATGGAGAAATTGGAAGATGTCTTATTGCCAATAGCAGACAAATTAAACAACAATAAATACTTAGCATCATTAAGAGATGGCTTTATGGTAGCACTGCCATTGATTATATTCGGGTCTATATTTATTGTAATAGCAAACTTTCCATTTTTAGATAAAATACTTTCAGAAAGCCAGTTTACAGCTTGGCAAAATGCTATAAGTCCAGCTTCGGACGCGACGCTCTCGATTATGGGATTATTCGTGATTATAGGAATAGGTTATAAATTAACCCAGCGGAATGAGTTAGAAGGTATTTATGGAGCAGTAACAGCTTTAAGTGCTGTTTTAATACTAACACCACAAGTTGTAGGTAAAACAGAAGGAGTTATACCTACAGAAATACTAGGAGCTAAAGGTATGTTCCTAGGTATAATTGTTTCGATTATTAGTGCCGAACTGTATAGTTACTTCACTAAAAAAGATATAACAATAAAAATGCCGAACGGTGTGCCGGATCAAGTAGCGAAATCGTTTAGTGCATTATTACCTGTTGCCTTTACTTTAACGATATTCGTAGTACTTAAAATTGTAGTAGCTTTAACACCGTTCGAAACGTTACAAAATTTAATTTATACAATAGTGCAAGAACCATTAACTGCTTTAGGAAGAGGGTTACCAGCAACAATTGTAGCAGTACTATTCATTCAAGTATTCTGGTTCTTCGGTTTACATGGACAAATTATTGTAAATACAGTTTTCGATCCAATTTGGTATTCATTAAATAATGAGAACCTTGCAGCATTTAAACAAGGTGTAGAACTACCGAACATCATTACTAAACAGTTTATTGATACATTTTTAGTAGGCATGGGAGGTACTGGTGGAACTTTAGCAGTCGTACTTGGTATTTATCTACTTTGTAGAAGTAAACAAAATAAAGAAATAGCTAAATTAGGTACGCCAGCTTCTATATTTAACGTAAATGAACCGATTTTATTTGGTTTACCTATCATTATGAACCCTTTAGTTATTTTACCTTGGATTTTATCACCAGTTATCATAACGATTGTAAGTTATACATCAATGTACTTAGGACTAGTACCGAAACCATCCGGTGTAATCGTACCATGGACTACACCAATATTTATTAGTGGTTATTTAGCTACAGGTAACTCGTGGCAAGGTGCGATGTTACAGCTAGTGAATTTAGTCATAACATTTGTTATCTGGTGGCCATTCTTAAAATTATTAGATAAAAACTATTTAAGACAAGAAAAAGAAAATTAAAATATGGAGGAAAATTTATGACAGTTTCAATTAACGAAAAGGCATTTCAAATAATATTATATGGTGGGAATGGTCGCTCAAGTGCAATGGAAGCTATCCAATGTGCTAAAGAAAGAAACTTTAAAGAAGCAGAAATGCGTATTTCAGAGGCTGAAAAAGAAATAAATAAAGCTCATAAATTTCAAACAGAATTATTACAAGATGAAGCTAATGGTGAAAGTAGTGAGTTGAATTTATTGCTTATCCATTCTCAAGATCACTTAATGAACGCTATAACAGTAAAAGATTTAGCAAATGAAATGGTAGATTTATATAAGGAGATGAAATCATGACAAAATATATATTTCCAAATGATTTTTGGTGGGGTAGTGCAGCAAGCGCAACGCAAACAGAAGGAACAGATTCAATTAAGGATAAAACAATTTGGGATAAGTGGTATGAAGAAGAACCAAATCGCTTTTTTAACAATGTAGGTCCTAATACAACTTCAGACTTTTATAACAGATATAAAGAAGATATTAAGTTAATGAAAGAAACGGGACATAATTCATTTAGACTTTCAATTTCATGGACTAGATTAATCAACCAAGATACGAACGAAGTAAATGATGATGCTGTTCAATTTTATAATGATGTGATTAATGAATTGAAAGCTAATAATATCGAACCATTTGTTAACTTATATCATTTTGATATGCCTTATAAAAAGCAAGAACAAGGTGGATTTGAATCATTAAGTGTCGTTAATGATTACGTGAATTACGCTGTGAAATGTTTTGAATTGTTTGGTGATCGCGTTAAATATTGGTTCACATTCAATGAACCAATCGTTCCAGTAGAAGGGGGATATTTATACGATTTCCATTATCCTAATATTGTAGATGCCAAACGAGGTTTCCAAGTAGCATTTAATACGGTTCTAGCTAATGCTAAAGTAATAAAAGCTTTCAAAGAAAATGATTTTCAAGGTAAAATCGGCATTATTTTAAACTTAACGCCTTCTTATCCAAGAAGTCAAAATGAAGCGGATATAAAAGCAGCTAAAATTGCTGACTTATTCTTTAATAAGAGTTTCTTAGATCCTGTAACAAAAGGGAAATACCCAGCAGAATTAGTCGATATATTAAAGGAACATGATTTAGTTCCTCATTATCAACAAGAAGACTTAGCATTAATAGAGCAGTATACAATCGACTTGTTAGGTGTTAACTATTATCAACCTAGAAGAGTAAAAGCTAGAGATACAATGCCTAATCCTGAAGCACCATTTCTACCAGAATATTATTTCGATAATTATGAAATGCCTGGCCGAAAAATGAACCCTTACAGAGGATGGGAGATTTACCCTAAAGGTATATACGATATTATGGTTAACCTTAAAGAAAACTATAACAATATTGAAAGCTTTATATCTGAAAATGGCATGGGTGTTGAGAATGAAAAACGCTTCATCGAAAATGGTGAAATCAATGATGTATATAGAATCGACTTTGTAAAATCACATTTGATATGGTTAAATAAAGCAATACAAGAGGGTGCAAATTGTACGGGATATCACATGTGGACATTCATGGATAATTGGTCTTGGATGAATGCCTATAAAAATAGATATGGCTTTGTATCAGTAAATATAGAAAATGGCGAAAGAACAATCAAACAAAGTGGGAAATGGTTTAAGGAATTAGCTTCAAGTAATGAAATAATTGACTAATATGAGGTAAAAATAGAGTATATTAGGAGAGAATATGATGCAAATCAGACATCTCAACATCGTGAAAATATTGTATCAGCATCAAAAGGAATATATTACGAGCAATGCAATCGCTAAATTATTAGGTTTGTCATCAAAAACAATTAGAACCCAAATAAAAGAAATAAATGAAGAAAGTGAAGCTTTTGGATTTCTTATTCAAACTAAGAAGTCCAAAGGCTATAATCTTTTTATTATAGATGAGGGTTTATTTAATTATTTCTTAAATGAAAGATATTTAAAAGATGAAAACTTAAATTTTAACAATCAAGATAGTAGAATACGATTTATTATGAGAAAACTATTGCTCTCTAATGATTATACAAAAATAGAATCTTTAAGTGAAAATATGTTTGTAAGTACGGGAACACTTAAAAATGATATGAATGAAATTAGGCAAATATTAAACAAATATGAAATTGAAATTGTCAGCCGTCCAAACTATGGTATGAAAATTATAGGCAAAGAATTTCAAATAAGGTATGCAATAGCAGAATTTCTATTAAATAATCAGCAAAGTGATATTGGTTTTTCAGAACAAGATACATCTAGTGTCAAAAACCAGCTTGTTAAACTATTAAAAATTTATAACATAGAAATTCCTGAAGTGAAATTAGATAATTTAGTGACACATATTAATATTGCAGTCGTGAGAATGAGAAATAATTCAATGATCGAACAGAAATTTCAAATAGAAGAACAACCTTTATCTACTGAATTAAAACATTTCTTTGATGATATGGTTCATTTTATTGAAGAACGTTTTAATTTAATACTACCCAAAAAAGAAATAGAGTATTTATATATTCATTTTGTTTCTACTGGAATAATGAATGAAGTTTCGAATATTCCAAGAAATGAAGAAGTAGATAAAATGATTCAACACATGCTTGATAATGTACAACGTGTTTTCTATTTAGATTTGCAATCAGATGAAGCTTTAAAAGAAAATATATACCTCCACCTATTAACATCTATAAACAGATATAAATATAAGATGAATATAAGAAATCCTATGTTAGAAGAAATTAAACAAAATTATCCTTTTGCATTTGATATTGGAGTTGTAGCAAGTAAAATGATTGAAAAAGATTTGAAAGTCCAAGTTTCTGAAAGTGAGATAGGTTACTTAGCATTACATTTTGAAATGGCTTTAAATAGAAATAACATAGACGAGAAGAAATTAAATATCATACTTGTATGTAATTCTGGGTTAACGAGTTCACAACTCATTAAATATAAATTGATACAGAATTTTGGTAATCAGATTCAAATCACTGAAATCATTGAATTATATAATATCGAAAAGGCTAACATTAATAAAGCTGATATCATTATTTCAACTGTGCCTATCAACCATGATATTAATATACCGATTTTGTATGTTAGCCCCATTCTTTCACAAAATAATATCAATATGATTCAACGTTACATTGATTTAAAACCTTTAGATAATAAAGAACAATTAATAAAAATGCTAGAATTAAATAAAGATTTCAATAACAAAGATGACGTTTTGAATTATTTGAATGAATATTTAACAGATCAAAAATTAATAGAAGAAGGATTTTTACAAAGTATTATTGAAAGAGAAAAATATGCTTCTACGGCTTATGGAAATTTAGTAGCAATTCCTCACCCAGTAATGCCGTTAGCCAAACAATCATTTGTTTTTATAATGACAATGAAAAAGCCAATAGCCTGGGATGATAAAGAAGTTCAAATTGTATTTTGTTTAGGGTTAAAAAAGAATACGACTATTAATTTGGAGAAGGTCTACCAAAACTTAACAGATATTATCAATGATTATAGTAGTGTGCTTAAATTGCTTGAATCCAATAATGACAAAGAATTTTGGAAGTACTTTTCTTTTTAATGTATTAATTAAAGGATTATAAGAATTATTTTTGGAGTGGGACAGAAATCTTGTTTTGTTAAAAGGTTTCATAGTCTCGCTCTCTTTTTTTTACTTAAAATTTGACCACTCTGGTCGAAAGTTGTATGATGTAGTCGACCGAAGTGGTCTAATGAAATTGAGAAGGTGTTTATATGAGTGATACTTTTTATAATTTAGATAAAGCAAAAAGGCAGAAAATCATAAATGCTAGCCTTTTAGAGTTTGCTAGTCATGGTTTTAGTCGTAGTTCAACAAATCGTATTGTTCAAGAAGCGGGCATTGGTAAAGGTATGCTCTTTTATTATTTTGAGAATAAGGCTGGATTATTTAAGTTTTTAGTCGATTATTGTTTAGAGTTTATTGAGCGTTATTATTTTGAACAAATAGATATGGATGAGAAGGATATATTTAAACGCTTAGTACACCAAACGAGGATAAAGTCGGATTTATTTACAATGCACCCTAGCATGTCTCAATTTTTATCAAAAGTAGTTATTGATAAAGATAATTTTCAACACATCACGGAAGGACAAAAAGAGTATATCGTAAATTTACAGAACAAGGTTCAGTCTCAATTATTTGATGATATAGATACATCATTATTTAGAGATGACTTGGATGTTAATCAATCTGTTAAAATAATTCAATTTTCAATTGCAGGTTTATCTGAATCTATTATGGCTAGGGTAACGGATGAAATGATTAATTCGAATGACTACAGTATTTTTTACGAAGAATTTGATGCGTATATAAATGAAATGAGAAAAATATTCTATAAAGGATCGTGAATAGTTATGACTTTGTTAAAGATAAATAATATTACAAAATCATTTGGTAAGTTTCAAGCATTAAAAGGCGTTGATTTTACAGTTGAAGAAGGAGAAATATTTGGTTTTATCGGTCCAAATGGTTCAGGGAAATCTACGACGATTAAAGCCATTTTAGGTATGCTAAAGACAAACTCCGGTTCTATAGAGGTATTTGGTAAGGACGCTTGGAAAGATGCCGTAACGATTCATAGTGATATCGCTTATGTACCTGGTGACGTGAACTTATGGCCTAATTTAACAGGTGGTGAAGTCATAGATTTATTTTTAAAATTGAGTGGCACATATGATGTGAAGAAAAGGGATGAATTGATTAAAAAATTTGATTTAGACCCTACGAAAAAATGCGGTTCTTATTCTAAAGGTAATCGCCAAAAAGTCGCGCTTATTTCAGCTTTTACTACAGATGCTAAATTACTTATTTTAGATGAACCAACTTCAGGGCTAGATCCACTTATGGAACAAATCTTTCAAGAATGTGTATTAGAAAAGAAAAAAGAAGGTAAAAGTGTTTTACTTTCCAGTCATATATTGAGTGAAGTAGAACAATTATGTGATCGCGTAGGTATCATTAGAAAAGGCGAAATTGTAGAAATGGGCACATTAGACGATTTAAGACATTTAACAAGAATGCACTTTGTTGTTCAATCTAAAGAGCGATTGGATGGATTGAAAGAACAAAGAGGTATTCACGATGTAGTGATTGAAGATGGTGTATACCATTTTCAAGTTGACTCAGAATGTGTTTCTGAAGTAATTAAATATTTAAGCCAATTTGAATTGTTGAAATTAGAAAGCATGCCTCCAACATTAGAAGATTTATTTATGAGACATTATGGCGAAGATATTGAAAGAGGTGAGTAATCATGCATAATCTCTTTAATGGTTTAGGGAAATTAACAGCATTTTATTTAAAGGCAAATAAGTGGAAAATGTTATTTTGGGTGATTGGTATAGTTGCATTAACGCTTATTATACCTCCGACTTTTGAAAGTATGTATCCTAATAAATCTGATATGCAACCAATTGTAGAAACTTCTCAAAACCCTGCGATGGAAGCTATGTTAGGTCCAGGTAAGTTTGAACATGTATCAGTAGGTGTGTTGTTTACGCATGAAATGCTTTTATTTACAGGCATACTTGTAGCGATTATGAGTATATTACTTGTCGCAAAAGATACAAGAGGAGATGAATCTACTGGTAGAATTGAAATGATTAGAGCACTTCCAATAGGTAAGATGTCACCTTTAATTAGCTCAATGATGAACATGATTATTGTGAACTTAGCGATAGGCATTTTAATAACGATAACACTACCGCTATTAAATATTGAAAGTATCGATGTGAAAAGTTCATTGTTGTACGGTTTATCGCTAAGTATGATTGGTATACTTTTTGGTTTGATAGCAACATTATTTGCTCAACTTGTTGAAACAACTAGCAATGTAACAGGACTAAGCATCTCAGTATTACTATTAAGTTATTTAATACGTGCAATAGGAGATGTATTAAACGATAGTATTTCGATGATCTCGCCTTTAGGATGGCTAACGCGTACATTTGCCTTTTCAGAAAACAATTGGTGGCCGTTAGTGCTCATGTTTATTGTCGGTATAATATTTATTATGATTACAATGTATCTATACCTTAATAGAGATTTAGAATCTGGATTGTTGCCATCTAAACCAGGTAATAAATATGCTAAAAAATATTGGTTATCGCCAATTGGCATGCAAATCAAATTATATAAAGTCGGAATTATTTCCTGGGCAATTGGTATGTTTATATTTGGTGCCTCATACGGCTCAGTCTTTGGTGAAATGGACGACTTTATTAGTGATAATGAAATGCTTAAGAAAATGCTAGCGGGTAGTGGAGATAACTATATTGAGTCATTTTTACCTACATTAATGGTTATTATGGCAATTGTTGCTACAATACCGGCTATTATGAGCCTTTATAAAATTAAAAACGAGATCAATACGCAAAGAATTGAAAATATATTTGCAAAACCTGTTTCAAGAACGTATTATTTTTCGGGTTTTATAGTTATAAGCTTAATAAATGCTGTTATGATGATTTTCTTGGCATCATTAGGTATGTATATTGCTCAAGCATCTGTCTTAGATAATCCATTTACTTTTTGGACAATGATTAAGTCAGGCATTGTTTATATACCTGCAATTATCACATTTGTAGGTATAGGTGTACTTCTAATAGGATGGTTAAATAAAGGGCATTTCATTGTTTATTTATATTTAGGTTATACATTCTTTGTAGTATATCTTGGACAATTATTAGATGTTAAAGAATGGTTGAAAAATTTAACACCATTTCAACATATACCAGAAATTCCTGTAGATAAAATGGATTATACGGGTATAAGTATATTAATAGTTATTTCTATCATTATGATTATTGTCGGTTTGATTGGCTTTAGAAGAAAAGATATTTCTTAAAGGGGATGTTAACTATGACAACTTTACCTCAAATAGGTAAGCCTGCCTCAAGAGCATTGAATGAGATTAATATTTCAACGTTGGAACAAGTTTCAAAATTAGATGAACTAAATTTATCAAAACTTCATGGTGTTGGACCTAAGGCAATTAATATTTTAAAAGATGCATTGAAAGATAAAGGCATGTCTTTTAGCAATATAGATGAAGATTTAAGAAAATTAAAATTTACCGTAATTGGTGATTTGAAATGTGATAATGCTCCTAAAAGGAAAATTATGAGAGATTTATTGATTGCTACTACTGTAGGGGATGAAAGTACAATTAACGAGTTACTAACTGATGATTTTATCTGGCATGTTCCTGGTGAATTCGATTTATACGGAAAAGACAATTTTATACAAGAAATAAAAAAGCATTTACAAAAAGTTTCGAGTTTAGAAGTTAAGACGATGCTTTCACATGGGAAAGAAGGTTCTACGCACGGGACGATAATTAACACAACTGGAGAGAAAGTATACTTTGCGGATATGTACACTTTCGAAAATCATAAAAAAGATGCACGGATAAACACTATTACTTCATATATTGTGATGAAACCGTAAAATTAAGAGCTTTATTATTAGGAATGTGGTAAATTATAGATGAATTATCAAATTTTCGGAGGTTTATAGATGGAAGCAATTTTACCTAATTGTCCTGAGTGTGAATCAGAATATACTTATGAAGATAGAGGGCTTTACATTTGCCCGATGTGTAACTTTGAGTGGACAGCTAATGATGAGAACACAAATGAAGAAGAAAATGTAATTAAAGATGTTAATGGTGTTGTACTGAATGATGGAGACACTGTTACAGTAGTAAAAGATTTAAAAGTCAAAGGTTCTTCAACTGCAATTAAACAAGGTACAAAAGTCAAAGGTATTAAGTTAGTTGATCCTGAAGATGGCCACGATATTGATTGTAAAATACCAGGCTTTGGCCAAATTGGACTGAAGTCTTCAGTTGTTAAAAAAGTAAATAAATAATAAATAAATTATAAAACATGTACTCCCTTAAAGCAGACACTAAAATGTGAAAGCTTTAAAGGGAGTATTTTTTATAGAAAAGTATAATAGGCATCCGTCTTATTAAATTTGCTTATAAATGTTAAGATTATATTATTCGATAAATCGTTACTTATATGATCAAAATCTTTTAGATGAAATAAAGAAATGATTTTAAAAGAAGGAGAAAATTATATGGCTAAAGGCGAAAATTCAATATTTATTAAGAATCTCCCTTTATTTATTGTGCTTTTATCGGGAGCTTTTATTACGATTTTAAATCAAACTTTGTTGGGAACCGCGTTGCCTTCCATTATGAAGGATTTACAAATCAATGAAAGTACTGTGCAGTGGTTGCAATCAATTTTTATGTTAGTTAACGGGATAATGATTCCTATCACTGCTTTTTTAATTGAACGTTATACTTCTAGACAACTATTTCTAACAGCAATGAGTTTGTTCACATTAGGGACGCTTATATGTGCGGTAGGACCTAACTTTGCCGTGTTATTAATAGGACGTGTATTACAGGCATCTGGTGCGGGGATTATGATGCCATTGATGCAGACAATTTTATTCCTATTATTCCCTACTGAAAAAAGAGGTACAGCAATGGGGCTGTTTGGCTTAGTAATTGCATTTGCACCTGCTATAGGACCTACTTTATCAGGTGTATTAATAGAACACTTCCCTTGGAGAAGCGTGTTTTATGTAATCTTACCAATCGCAGTATTTAATATTATTTTTGCTTACTTTTTATTAGTTAACGTAACCGAATTAACTAAACCTAAGTTAGATAAACTATCAGTCATTTTATCTACATTAGGATTCGGTGGTTTATTATATGCGTTTAGTATTGTAAGTGAAATAGGATGGGCGAACGCTACTTTCATTATTATACTTATCTTAAGTGCAATAACGATGTTTATTTTTGTAAGAAGACAATTAAAACTGGAAAGACCTTTATTAGAATTTAGAGTCTTTTCTTATCCTGTTTTTACACTTGGAACAGTTTTAAGTATGTTTGTTTTTGCGGCAATGATAGCTACAAATATCATATTACCGTTATATATGCAGAATATGTTGCACTTTTCAGCGTTACAATCAGGACTCGTTTTATTACCTGGCGCTATATTAATGGGGGCGATGAACCCAGTTACTGGATATTTATTTGATAAGTTTGGAGGGAAATGGCTTGCTCGTATTGGACTATTCTTATTAATTTTAACGACATTGCCATTTACACAATTAACTTCAGACACTAGCTTTACATTCTTGTCAGTTGTTAACATGTTCCGTATGTTAACAATCGCAATGGTTATGATGCCTATGACAACTTTATCAATCAACCAGTTACCTAAGCACCTTATCCCTCATGGAACTGCAATGAACAATACATTCAGACAAATGGCAGGCTCAATAGGAACGGCTTTATTTATAACAATAATGACATTATTTGCAATACCTAGCGAAGGCATATCAGGGTTGATACACGGCGTTAATATATCCTTTGTAGTTGCTGTTATTATTACAGGCTTAGCATTTGTACTATCTCTCAAATTGAAAGATGAAAAGTAAATGTTAGCTAATTAAAATTTAAAAATCTACTATCTATATGAAGAACCAGTCCAGGGACATTTATATATGTTCCAGACTGGTTTTTTATTTATAAAATTGTTAGATGTGCTAAATACAGATTATTCAAATGAACTATAAATTTAAAATAATAATAACCTTTAATGTTTCGAATTAATAATAAAAAATTATTTTTTAAAAGTATTTATACAACAATTTTTTTATGTACATATAATTAAAATTGTGGTACATATGGTATAGTAGTACGAGAAAAAAATAGCTTTATTAAGGGGAGAAAAATATGAAGGCTTATATGCAAAAATTTGCACAGTCCCTCATGTTACCAATTTCAATATTACCTGTAGCAGGTCTGTTACTAGGTATAGCATCATTTATTGATTCTGGTGCAATTAATGGGGAAGGAAACAGCGTTGCTAACTTCTTAGCAAGTGGAGGATTAGCAGTTATTGATAGTTTACCGATTCTATTTGCAGTCGGTTTAGCTTTCGGGATGTCAAAAGATAAAAACGGGGCAGCTGCATTAAGTGGGCTTGTATCATTTTTAGTCGTGACAAATGTTTTAAGTACGGAATCGATGGCTAAGACGTTACATATAGCCGAAGGAAAAGTAGATTTAGCTTTCGGAGATATAAGTAATGTGTTTGTCGGTATTATTTGTGGTTTAGTTACAGCAGCTATATACAATAGATTTAAAGATACTAAATTACCAACAGCATTCGCGTTCTTTAGTGGTAAACGTTTAGTACCAATTTTATCTGCAGCAACGATGTTGGTTATCTCAGTAGCGTTAATGTTTATATGGCCACCAGTATATAATTCACTTATTATGTTCGGTGAATTTATTTCTAAATTAGGACCAACAGGAGCAGGGTTATATGGGTTCTTTAACCGCTTATTATTACCGTTTGGTTTACACCATGCTTTAAACCAAGTGTTCTGGTTTGATATAGCAGGTATTAATGATATTGCCAACTTCTGGTCAAGTAATGGAGAACAAGGTATTACTGGGCGTTATCAAGCAGGCCTATTCCCAATTATGATGTTCGGTTTACCGGCAGCAGCATTAGCAATTTGGAAAAATGCTGAAAAAAGAAATAAAAAAGTAGTAGGTTCATTAATGTTAGCAGCAGGGCTTGCTTCATTTATAACGGGTATTACAGAACCACTTGAATTTTCATTCTTAGTTGCAGCGCCGTTATTATTCGGTATTCATGCAGTACTAACAGGTATTTCACTATTTATCGCAGCAACATTCCAATGGACAGCAGGATTTACATTTAGTGCAGGATTGATTGATTACTTGTTAAGTTTAAGTATTCCAATAGCAAATAAACCAATCATGTTGTTAGTATTAGGACTTGTTATGGGAGTTATATACTTCTTAGTATTTGATTTTGCGATAAGAATATTCAACTTAAAAACGCCAGGTAGAGACGGTCTGATGGAAGAAGCGGTTAAACAAGATCCAAGCTTAGCAGAAAACGGGGAAGGTTCACTAGGCAAAGATGGCGACTTGAATGTATCTAATAAAACAAAATTAATTTATGAAGCAATTGGTGGTAAAGATAACATTGAAGCTATTGACCACTGTGCAACAAGATTAAGATTGACGTTAAATGATACAGGAATCGTAGATCAAGAAAAAATTAAAAAATCTGGTGCATTAGGCAATAAAATAATCAGTGATAAGAATATACAAATCATTATAGGTACAGATGTACAATTTACAGCAGATGAACTGATGCAAATGGAACAAGAGGATAGATAAATATAAAAACAGCCATTCGTTTAATCAACGAATGGCTGTTTTTTATTGGTTTTTAGTTCACAATATAATCAGGCTCTTCGCCATTTAATTTTTTGATTGTATTGTTTGCGACGATTTCTGCCATCATATCTCTGGCTTCGAAAGTTGCGTTACCAATGTGTGGTGTTAACACAACATTGTCCATAGATTTAAGTTCGTCTGTGATTTCAGGCTCGAATTCATATACGTCTAATGCAGCACCTTCAATTTCTTTATTATTTAATGCATCTACTAAAGCTTTTTCATCTACTATTGGGCCACGTGATGCGTTGATAAGATACGCTTTTTCTTTCATTTTTTTGAACGTTTCTTTATTAAATAAATGATGTAAATCATCAGAATATGCTGCGTTCAATGTGATGAAATCGGATTGTTCTAATAGTTCATCTAGACTAACATAAGACGCCCCTAGAGCTTCCTCTTGTTCTGGTTTTCTGTTTGGTCCAGTATATATAATGTTCATGTCAAATCCCTTGGCACGTCTAGCTACAGCTGAACCTATTTCTCCTAGGCCAACTATACCGATAGTCTTACCGGAGACTTCTCGACCTCTAAAGAATAAAGGCGCCCAACCATTAAAGCCTGTTGTGCGACAAAGTTTATCTCCTTCTACAATTCTTCTCGAAGCTGCAAGTAAAATACCAATCGTTAAATCAGCAGTTGCATTTGTTGAAGCTTTTGGAGTATTTGTAACATCAATACCTTTTTCTCTTGCATATTTCACATCGATATTGTTAAAGCCAGCTCCGTAATTAGCAATGAATTTTAAGTTTTCAGCTTGATCAATTACTTCTTTATCTATATTAGTAGAAAGTGGACTGATAATTGCATCAGCATCTTTTACATTTTCAAGTAATTCTTCTTTAGTAATTAATTTTTCACCTTTGAAAACAGACACTTCGAAATGTTCTTTTAATAAATTTAAACCTTCAGTAGGTATTTCCCCTGTTATAAAAACTTTTGCCATAATATTTTACCTCCTAAAAATCTATCCATATCTAATATATCATATATTAGTCTATACCCTGATGTAGCTGTTTCCATTCACTATACTTTCGAACAATTATTTCAAAAGCTATATGGTAAGGAAGAAAGCTTGAATATGATATTTGGTTAAACAATTGTATTGGAGAACTATTAACATAAATATTGTATTTAGCATTTTGCGCTAAGAAGTTATCTTTTAATGTTGTAATAGAAATATACTGTATGTTTCGTGTATGCATAATCTCAATGTTTTGTTTAAGGTGCGCTGTATCACCAGATAAAGAAATGATAAACAGTAGGTCGTTCTCATCCATTTGATCCATCGCTATTTTTAATTCATTTTCATCATTGATGACCATTACTCGTTTATTAATAGATAGAAAATGACGTTGAGCTTCTCTTGCAGCATTTAATTGTGCAATACCAGTACCATATATATAGATGAAAGGCGCCTTATCAATTTGCTCACTTATAAAATCATAATCAATCATCTTCAAGTGTTTAAATGTTTGTTGTAAATCTTGTTCTAAACTATCTATTATATCAGTTGAAACTGTTGTGAATTCTCTGTTCAGTTTAATATATGCCTTGAAATCACTGTAACCATCAAAACCGAGTTTACGTGACAGTCTATGAATAGAGGAAATAGAAGTATGTGAAATATCAGCTAATTCCTGGATTTTCAAACGATGTATAAGATTAATGTTTTGATTCATCGTTTGTATGATGTGTATGTCATTATCATTTAATTGTTGATAGTATTTATTGACGAGTTTATCCAAAATCATAATGCAACCTCCAGTTAGTGTGAAAAAATTTTCAATACATGAAAATATAATCTAAGTTTACTATGTGATTTCTATTTACGTCAAACCTATTGGAAATTGTAAGCGCTTCCTATAGTCTAAAGGTAATCAATGATACAAAAGGGGTGTTGGTATGAACGCAATCAAACGATTTGGTAGTGCGATGATAGTACCTGTATTACTATTTGCGTTTTTCGGGATAGTTGTAGGGTTAGCAACTTTATTTAAAAATCCAGATATAATGGGCTCTATAGCAGACGAAAGTACGATGTGGTTTAAAATATGGAGTTTAATTGAAGCAGGCGGTTGGACTATATTTGATCATATGGAACTTGCATTTGTAATTGGGCTACCGATTTCACTAGCGAAAAAGGCGCAAGGTAGAGCGACGCTAGCAGCTTTAATGATTTACTTAGTATTCAATAATTACATTAATGCGATTTTAACGTTATGGCCAAAGACATTCGGTGTCGATTTATCTAAAGGCGTTGAGAATTTAACAGGTGTTAAAGAAATAGCTGGAATACCAACTTTAGATACAAGTATTATCGGAGCAATTTTTATTTCAGCAATTGTTATTTGGATACATAACCGTTTTTACGATAAAAAATTACCGGAAATGGTCGGTATATTCCAAGGGTTACCTTTTGTTGTAATGATAGGATTCTTCGTTATGATTCCACTAGCATTTATTGTTTGTACTGTTTGGCCAACTGTTCAAGACGGTATTGCTTCATTACAAGGCGTCATGGTGAAATCAGGATTTGTAGGTGTATGGTTGTTCCATTTCTTAGAAAGAATTTTAATACCTACAGGCCTGCATCATTTTATTTATACACCATTTGAATACGGCCCAGCTGTAGTAGATGGGGGATTAAAACCTTATTGGATAAAGCATTTATCTGACTTCTCTAGCTCAGCAAAATCGTTAAAAGAAGCTTATCCATACGGCTTCTTATTACAAGGAAACATTAAAATGTTCGGTTGTTTAGGTATTGCATTAGCGATGTATGCTTCGACACCAAAAGAAAACAAGAAAAAAGTTTTAGCATTAGTATTACCAGCAGGATTAACAGCTGTATTTGCAGGTATAACTGAACCACTAGAGTTCACATTCTTATTTATTGCACCGTACTTATTCTTAATTCATGCATTGTTAGGTGCAACAATGGTAACAATCATGTATTTATTTGGAGTAGTTGGTATTCAAGGCGGAGGTGCTATTGAAATCGCGGCCATAAACTGGATACCGTTATTCTCAAGTCACGGCAATACGTATATTGCCCAATTTATAATTGGTATTATTTTTGTAGTCATTTACTTCTTCGTATTTAAGTTTATTATTGAAAAATTCAACGTACCATTACCTGGACGTGTTCCGGAAGATGGAGATGCTAAATTATATACGAAAGAAGATTATAAAGCGAAACAAGGAAATGGTGATAATGTTCCTAGTGACGCATCAGAATATGATACAAAAGCAATTTATTATTTAGAAGGTTTAGGTGGAAAAGATAACATTAAAGATGTTACGAATTGTGCCACAAGGTTAAGGGTGACTGTTAATGATCCAAGTCTTGTGAAAGATAATGATTATTTCACACATAACCAAATGGCTCACGGCGTAGCTAAGAGCGGTACTAACGTACAAGTAATTGTCGGTTTAAGCGTTCCTCAAATCAGAGATTCATTTGAAACAATGATATAAAAATAAATGGAGGTTGTTATGATGAAAAAGTTTAATATATCAATAGCAGGTGGCGGTAGTACATTTACGCCTGGAATCATACTTATGTTGTTAGATCATTTAGAGGATTTTCCAATTGATACAATCAAATTATATGATAATGATGGGGAAAGACAACAAACGATAGCAGATGCCTGTGAAATACTACTTAAAGAACGCGCTCCAGAAGTAAAATTATTAGCGAGCACAGATCCAAAAGTAGCTTTTGAAAACGTTGATTTTGTAATGGCACATATACGTGTAGGTAAGTATGCGATGAGAGAGCAAGATGAAAAGATTCCATTAAGACATGGCGTAGTAGGACAAGAAACTTGTGGGCCGGGGGGAATAGCTTATGGTATGCGCTCAATAACAGGCGTCTTAGAAATTATCGACTATATGGAAAAATATTCACCAGATGCATGGATGCTTAACTATTCAAATCCCGCTGCAATTGTTGCTGAAGCAACACGTAAATTACGACCTAACTCTAAAATATTAAATATATGTGATATGCCTATCGGAATTGAAGAGTTAATGGCTAGTAATATAGGATTATCTTCAAGAAAAGAAATGGTCGTAAAATATTATGGTTTAAATCATTTTGGTTGGTGGACAGATATAAGAGATAAATCAGGTAAAGACTTGATGCCTAAAATTATTAAACATGTAGAACAACATGGTTATGCAACTGATACAGGTAGCGATATGGAAAAAGAAGCAAGTTGGAGCGATACATTTAAAAAAGCACGAGACGTACAAGCAATAGATAAAGATACATTGCCAAATACTTACTTAAAATATTATTTATACCCAGATTACGAAGTAGCACATTCAAATAAAGAATATACAAGAGCAAATGAAGTGATGGCAGGAAGAGAAAAATTTGTATTTACAGAATGTGAAAATATCATCAATAAAGGTACAGCAGAAGGAACAGAATT
Organism: Mammaliicoccus sp. A-M4; assembly: GCF_022386955.1. NCBI lineage: Bacteria > Bacillati > Bacillota > Bacilli > Caryophanales > Staphylococcaceae > Mammaliicoccus > Mammaliicoccus sp. A-M4. The sequence goes on along the minus strand of NZ_JAJNHH010000006.1, from coordinate 627 downwards.
AACGATAGATGAACATGCATCTTACATCGTTGATTTAGCTAGAGCAATCGCATTCAATACGAAAGAAAGAATGTTAATGATTGTTGAGAATAAAGGCGCAATATCAAACTTTGAACCTACAGCAATGGTTGAAATACCATGTTTAGTGGGTAGCGAAGGACCAGAACCATTATCAGTAGGTGAGATTCCTAGATTCCAGAAAAGTTTAATGGAACAACAAGTAGGCGTAGAAAAACTTACAGTAGAAGCATACGAAGAACAATCTTATCAAAAATTATGGCAAGCACTTACTTTATCGCGAACAATACCAAGCGCTAAAGTTGCTAAAGATATATTAGATGATCTGATAGAAGCAAACAAAGGATATTGGCCAGATTTGAAATAGAATAGAGTAGGTACAAATTTGATTTAAAATAAACCCTCCAACCGCTGGAAATAGAAGCGGGTTGGAGGGTTTTTGGTTATTACAATATAAATCAAGATGAATACAAGTCAAGTCCATATTTATGTGTAATATCTTTAGAAGTAATCAATCATTGGTTTTTTAGAATGTATTAACAAAATAAATCTGTTTGATTTTTAGCAGATTCATTTTGTTAATCTCTACTTATTTTTCAAAAATAAGTA